>NZ_JBLZFZ010000044.1:0-55877 GCF_050753385.1 Pantanalinema rosaneae CENA516 | reverse complement strand
AGATGTGTATAAGAGACAGGAATTAATCCATCCTAAAAGTGATGAAAAAACTGTAGTCTTTGAATAAGTGGTTAATCCAAAGATTAGAATAGCTATAGTTCCAATAATTAGTAGGAAATGAAATTTGTATTTAAAGTGTTTAGCTAACTTCTGACCTTCCTCTTTATTGATTTGCTGAGATTGAGCAGGTGTTATGGTTTGAGCCTGTGATAGTAAACCTTGACTTTCAATCAAAGCTATATCCTCCTCAATTAGGTTCAAGGTTTGTTGTAGTAGTTTTAGTTCGTTGCGAGTACGATCGCTGAGGGGAAATTCGCGGCGAATGGCTTCATCAAACACCTGACGATAGCGTTGGAGCTTGTGTCGATGTTCGCGATAGGGTTCAATCACCTCTGCTTCGATCAAAGTTGCTTCCCGGTAGGATAGACCTAATTTCTCCCGTTGCACTTCTAACGCGGTACGAGCAATTTCAGAAATTTCACCTTGTTGAGCAAATCGCTCGACTTCCTTGCGGTAACGGGATTGTGGATCACTCACAGGGGCATGGACTAAATGGATCTTGAAGCCCTCTTTGACAGCGTAGATTTCTGGTTTCATTGAGGTGGTGACTTCTCGGACTTTGCCACTAGCGTACTCATGCAATTCATCGACCGAAATCATTCCGTCATTATCGAGATCAGCCAGTCCCGTCTCAATGCCTTCTACGAGATAACGGGTATAAATTGAGAGTCGATCGCTGGCTTGCTCAAAGGAATACTGGGTGGAGGCAGAGGATGTGAGAATTGCTCGACCTTCACCCCCCAATTGCGATCGCACATCGATCGAGCCATCATCCTTAGCGGCTAACCCTTCCGCAAAAGCGCCACCAAAACAGCAGTCCAGTACGACCACCTGACGTTTTGATCGACTGTAATTCATCACATCATGCACAAAACTGGCGGGTACCGTCGTGGCTTTGACTAGTTCGCCATTGGGATGCTTACGAGTGCTGCGAGTGGCAAAAAATAATCTGCCATTGTCGTCTTTGATTCCATGCCCTGAAAAGAACAGCAAGACTAAATCATCTTTGGCGCGACCTGTAAATAACGCCTCGATCGCCTCCTGCATCTCCATTGGCACAGGATTGATCAAGGTTTTCACCTCATCAAAGTGACCAATCTCCGGGTTTTGCAAAATTGCCTGAATAGCTTCCACATCTTGAACAGCGGCGGGAAGTGGCTTTAAATCAGGCAGATACTCGCTGACTCCAATCAGCAGGGCTACCTTGCTCATACTGCCCCCTAAACATTTTCTAAGAATGCCTGGGCTTGTTGCATGACAAAGGCAAACTCTTCGCGGCTACTAGCTTCTAGCTCTAGTTCTTTGCCACTGGGAGTTTTAACTTTTAACTTGAGGGGCTTATTACCTAAGCGATCGCCCAAAAAGGTCAGCACCTTCAAACAGTTGGCTGGACTAATATCAACCCGTAATAGATCAATCAAGAAATTGCCGCCAGCTTTACTATGCTCTGGAATATTGGGGTCAGCAATTCGCTCAACGGCTGCAACTTCATCCATATCTGCTAGCTCATTTCGCAGCGATCGCACCTTCCGATCCAACTCTTCCTCATCTGCCTCTGGATCACATAAGCGGAGCGTCAGCTCAATATGGGATGATGTCATCATCTGCTTTTTCCTGATGGTAGTAGTGCAGCGCCTGGAGTGTGATTACATAACTACCACAGTTATAACCAAGAGCAATAGCAGATCCTAGAATTTCAACAAAATTTTTCGACTAGAACATAGCCAGAGACAGATGGCAGGTTTCATACAACCGACGACTTCTACCGTAGAGACAGTTGCTCAAAACAAGCCCTATAAATTCCTTCACCCTAGAGCAAACTTACAACGGCTGGTCGATCGCGGCGTTTGCCAGGGCTTCGCAATAGCTGTCCCAAATCACCATGGCAATGACAAACGCGAATAGCACCAGAATCTCGGGACGACGGCTTAAGACTTGCAAGCTCAGACAGGACTCCACATCCGGCGGCAAAGAGGGCTGAAGCTGTTCCTCTTGCAACTGAATGTCCCAGAGCAAGCGTTTGATTAATGCAAGCGTCCGGTCGATTGCATCCATTTCGTGGTCTACCTGCAAGAGTTGCGACGGAAAAGACACGATCGCGGGTTCAACGGCAACTTCATCCATGTTCTGGAACTCGCTGTGACACCTGTGAGTGATTATACCCTAATCATCTAGATGGTTTCATGCGTACACACTTTAAGTCCTGTTAACCTTCCACCGCCAAACTAAGTTAAACCACTCCAGCCTGGGAAGAGGGTCGCAATCTCCTGCTAGATCAGGACTTGCCGACAATCCCCAGAGGATCACTATAGGATGAAAGAAATCTGATCATTCAACGTAATCATTCAGGATTCATGGATAGTAATAGTCTGGCTCGGTATATCGAAGCGACCAATGGCATTTCTAAACCCTGGTTATTAGTCCAACTCCGGTTGAAAAAGCTAGAGGAACGGCGGCATACAATCCCGCCTGAAGAATATATGCAGGAAGTGGAAAGTTTGCATCAGGAATTGATGAATTTAGGTGAGTGGTGGGTTGGTCTTGAAGATGAGGTGTTTTAAAAATTATGGCTAGACGGAAGACGGCTCCAACTGAAATTAATTTGATGGATTCCCAATACTACTTTAATCGGGAGTTGAGTTGGTTAGAGTTTAACAATCGGGTATTACATGAGGCATTTGATCCTCGCACACCCCTGTTAGAACGGCTCAAGTTTTTAGCGATTTTTAGCTCGAACCTGGATGAATTTTTCATGGTGCGAGTCGCGGCTCTGAAGCAACAGGTTGAGGCAGGGGTATCACAACTAACCCCCGATGGTCGTACTCCCCAAGAGCAGCTTGATTTGATTAGCCAGCGTTTGCGACCGATGGTAGTCCAGCAACACCAACACTTTGAGCAGGCGATTCGTCCTCAAATGGCGGCGCATGGCATTCATCTTTTGGACTACATTGATCTCAATCAAGAACAACGATCGTATTTACAAAATTATTTTCAGGAGCAAATTTTTCCGGTATTAACCCCACTCGCGATCGATCCCAGTCATCCCTTTCCGCATATTTCTACCCTGAGTTTAAACCTGGCGGTAGTGATTAAAGATCCCGTCACAGAAGACGAGTTATTTGCCAGGGTCAAAGTGCCGAATATTTTGCCCCGATTTCTTGCCCTACCGGATAATTTAAAGGTGCGAGAAAATGATGTGGCGGCTGCCTGGACAGGTGTCCCATTAGAACAGGTGATTGCTCATAATTTAGATGCCCTATTTCCGGGGATGAATGTGCAGGAATATTATCTGTTTCGGGTCACACGCGATGGAGATTTGGAGTTAGAAGAAGACGAAGCCGATGATTTGTTGCTGGCGATCGAGCAAGAACTGCGGAAACGGCGGTTTGGTGGCTCGGTCGTGCGCTTAGAAGTGCAGTCCTCGATGCCAGCGACCGTCCGGGAATGGCTATTAAAAATTCCTTGTTCAACTCGCGATCCAGAGAATAAAGATTTAGATCTGTGTGAATCCGACATCTATGAAATCGACGGGTTGATGTGTTTACGGGATTTAATGTCTTTTCTGGGATTACCCTTAGCTGACCTGAAAGATCCGTCCTGGAGTTCCTCTGTTCCCGCCCGATTACGCCGCCTGGGCGATCCCACGGAGGAGGGTGGTTCGCCGGATGGGGAAGAGGATATGTTCTCCCTGATTCGCAAACATGATGTGTTGGTGCATCATCCTTACCATTCGTTCTCCCGCACTGTGCAGCGGTTCATTACGGAAGCGGCTCAAGATCCGAATGTTTTAGCGATTAAGATGACGCTCTATCGCACGTCTGGTGACTCGCCGATCATCAATGCCTTAATTACGGCAGCCGAAAATGGCAAGCAGGTGGCGGCTCTAGTGGAGCTAAAAGCCCGCTTTGATGAAGCCAATAACATCAACTGGGCGCGGAAGCTTGAGCGATCGGGAGTCCATGTTGTTTACGGATTAGTCGGTTTAAAGACCCATACCAAAGTGGTGTTGGTGGTGCGGCAGGATGAAGGGCGAATTCGTCGCTATGTTCACATTGGCACCGGCAACTACAACCCGAAAACGGCGCGACTTTATACCGATCTAGGGTTACTCAGTTGTCGGGAAGACTTAGGAGCGGATCTGACTGATTTGTTTAACCATCTGACGGGCTATTCCCGGCAGCGATCGTACCGCAAATTGCTCGTTGCCCCAGTGAGTCTGCGCGATCGCATGTTAGCGCTAATTCGGCGGGAGGCTGAAAATGCCAAAGCTGGCGGCTCAGGTCGAATTGTCGCCAAGATGAATGCTCTGGTGGATCAGCAGATTATCGTGGCGTTATATGAAGCGTCACAGGCGGGAGTTCAAGTCGATTTAATTGTGCGGGGGATGTGCTGCCTGCGTCCGGGTGTACCAGGGATTAGCGAAAACATTCGGGTCGTTAGTATTGTCGGGCGGTTTCTGGAACACTCCCGAATTTTCTACTTTTATAACCAGGGTCAGGAAGAGATCTTCATTGGCAGTGCTGATTGGATGCCGCGCAACCTGAATCGGCGGGTGGAAGCCGTTGTGCCGATCGAAGACCCTACGCTCGCCAAAGATCTGCAAGAGGTTCTGGCAATCCTGTTGTCGGATAACCGTCAGGCATGGGACTTACAGGCTGATGGTCGCTATGTCCAACGTCGTCCAGCGGCAGATACCCCCGAACAAAGTTCGCAACGGTTGTTCATGGAACTTGTGCATCAATAACGCGCAACTCAATATTTAAACAACGAAACTTAGGAGTCTGGATAGCCCCAGGCTCCTTTTAAAGTGGCAAAATTTGGCAAAACGCCAACCATCATACCTCGATCGCAAATGATTGCAACAATTTTTTTGTCGAACGATTGCAAGGCAGGTTTGGCTAGGGTGGTAGTTGCCCATTTAAACCTTGGTCGATCGTGGCATCGTTATTGATCAACCTGCGTCGATCTAGCGGTTAATCACTGCCAAAAAACCTCCCATAATGCCTTGTTTTACAGGGTATTGCACGATTGTAAACAAAACTTCATATTACTTGTGGAAAACTCATTGCAACCTGTGGAAAGACATAAAAATTAAGGATTTTTTTCATAGAAAACCGAGCATTTGGGAAGAAGTTTGCTAAAGTTGGAGGCAATTTTACGCAACTTTTTGCCTATCCCTATGTGAGTGTGTATGAGTGCCGAATTGCCTTCTAACTCAATTGAAAATGATCTGATCGAAGCAGACGCGATCGATCATGATTTCGACTTAGATCTAGCTGAACTGGAAGAAGACTTAGCTGCCATTGGTGAAATTCCGAAGCGAGCCCCGATCAAGATCACCAAAGCAGAACGGCTAGGGTTGTCGGATGATTCGGTGGGCTTATTTCTGCGGGAGATGGCACGGTATCCCCTATTAACCCAGGCTCAAGAAATTGAACTAGCGCGGGAAATTGTGAAAGGTGGGGTCAGAGGTGAGCAAGCGAAACGGAAGTTAGTCCGCTCCAATCTGCGTTTAGTCGTGTCGATCGCCAAGAAATATCTCAATCGTGGTGTGCCCTTTCTGGATCTGATCCAGGAAGGAGCCATGGGATTGATGCGAGCCGCTGAAAAGTTCGACTACGAACGGGGTTATAAGTTCTCGACCTATGCCTACTGGTGGATTCGTCAGGGGATTACCCGCGCGATCGCCTCCCAGTCCCGAACGGTGCGCCTGCCCGTTCACATGGTTGAAAAACTGAATCAAGTCCGCAAAGCGCGGCAAACCCTATCGCAACAACTCGGTCGCAAACCCACCAAACAGGAGATTGCGGCGGCTCTGGAAATTGATGAGGACAAACTTGACCAAGTGCTAGATGTCAGCCAGGGGACGTTATCCCTTCATGCCTGGGTGGGGCGGGAAGAGGATACGGAACTGATGCAGTTGATTGAGGATGCCGATAATGTGGCACCGAATGATTCTCTGGATCACAAGCTGTTGTGCGATCGCTTGAATTCGGTGTTGGATCATTTGAGCGATCGAGAGCGAGAAATCATCAAACTCCGGTTTGGTTTAACCGATGGGCAGCATTATACGCTCTCGGAAATTGGTGAACTGTATCATTTATCGCGGGAGCGAGTCCGCCAGATTCAGGCGAAAGCCATGCGAAAACTGCGTCACCCCCGACGGCAAGCTCTGTTAAAAGACTGGATGCGTTAGGTTCTAAATCTGTCTTGGCATAGGGCTATCTGGCTCCTATTAGCCGATGATTTGAGGTCGAAATATGATCCTGTCCTCTGAATCCCCCACATTTGGGGGACTTTGATTGTTTGCTTCCCTCCAGAATTAGGGGATTCGGGACAGAGTGCTATCTCTAATCTAGAATTGATTGACTGTTCCGCCCTAAACGGAGCGATCGCTCGATGCCTCCGGAAAGGTCTGCTTGAATTCATCTAACAGATCGTCCATTTCCTCGATCGCCTGATTGACATCAATGCGGAGTGTGCCTAAATCTGGTTTTTCCAGCAATCGCACCAGGGATTCCCGTTTGCTGGCAATTTGGGCAATCTGTTCCCGTATGGTCAGAGGGTCAATCATGTCAGCTCCTTCACCCGTAGTTGGCTTAAATCGGGAATGCTCCCGTCCCTATTCTAAAGGCTGGCAACCGGATGCAGAATCTGTCATCTGATAGTGGGATTGCTCGCCGCGATCGTTATCGCAGAAACGGCGGGCGTTTGACATCGACCGGCTTACTTTTGACAACTTCATCAATAAATCGCTTCAGGGCCTGTTCCCGGTTTTTCATGAATGCCGCCCAAAATCCCGGTTGGAATTCATCCATCGTCTTTGCGATCGCCCAAATATCGACTGCCAGAATGTTATATAGCATCTCATCCTCTCGCTTCAGGGAATTGAGTTGCTCTAGTAACAGACTGTCCCTAACCACCCGCCGATTTTCATCTTTAAGCATAATTGTACGCCGCTGAGCGAAGTTAGTTAATATACTCCCTGTCCATTTCTACCTGCAAGACCCACAACACACAATCCGCATTCAGGCTGAGTCCGCCATGAGGTGCAACAGTCAGGGATAATAAAGCAGTTCTATCTATAGGTTGCCCACCTGATTAGCTCTATGTTACGTCAAACCTCTTTGGGATTGCTGGGTCTGGTGGTTGGGGCTGCCCTGACGATCGTTGGCTTCGGCGCTTACTTTACGAATAATGCCACACTAAATCTCGTGGGATTTTTCTATGGCATTCCATTACTGTTGGGTGGGTTAGCCCTGAGAGCCGCCGAATTGAAACCGGTTCCAGTCACAGAACCCATCTCCGATCGGGTCGCTACCCTGCGTCAGCAACAGGCAACCGCCACGCAGACCAAGATCCGAAATGATGTCACTCGCTATCGCTATGGGCAAAAGGCTCACCTCGATAGTTCACTCAGCTTCCTGGGACTTAGCCCCACGGATGAAGAACGTCCGGTACTGACGGGAATTCGGGAAGTCGAAACGGATGGCGCTTACACGTTGGTTCTACAATTCCAATCGCCGCTGATTCCCCTGGCAACCTGGCAACCGAAGCAGGACAAAATGACTACGTTTTTTGGGCCGAATGTGCAAGTTGTGATCAGCCAACCTGCCCCAGCCCAAATTGATCTGGCATTAATCTCTACTGTTCAGGAACCCGGCTAAGCCAGGGCACGTCTTCCCCTGTAGTCAGGTCTATTTTTCCAACCGCACCGCGTACCACTGGAGAAATTGACCGGGGGCAACGTCAAATTCACAGGATGTCTCTAGCAAATACCGAGCCTGTTCGTCGATCGCCGTAAACCGCTGTAATTCTCGCGGTAAGTTGTCCTGGCGGTCTGCCAAAATGCCCTTTAATTTCTCTAGCATTTCGGCAGTGCTGAGAAACTGTTCGGCTTGACCAGGCTCTAACACGACAAACGTATCACTCTCATATAACCGGGGATCTACCATGCCGGGATGCCTCAAACTGCGGTCGATCGCTCCTATTGTCTCAGATCGTCCCTGGATTTGGGCATCGCCTCTAGCCGAGTGACGGTTCCAGCCTGCTGATGGCATCGACAACCAGATAGACTCGCTCTCAAATCTTTGTTGCCTGGATCAAACCGATTTTGTCACATGTACTATCCCATCCCCTACATCTCAATCTCAAAATTGGGTTTCATCGCCTAGTTAACTCGCCAATGTAATTCAGTTCAATCATTCAATGACATCATTTTTTGCCGAAGGTTGACTCAATTTTCGGCAAATTTCTGATGGAGTCATCGTCAAAGGTCAGCAGTTATTCTTCTATTTAAAGTCTGGAAGATCTGGCTAAATAACTAGGATTAAATCCGCCATATTTACTCTGTTTGCAAAAGAATTATTCGATCAAATTTCTGCCAATTCTCTGGAACTTATTCCTCGGTTTGTTCGACTCTAGATATAACTACGCACAACAACCGTTTGTACTTGAAGGATATGATTATGCAACTCTCTCTAAACAGTGTAAAAGCGATCGCTGCCGTTTCTGCCTTAGCACTGACTACTGTATCCTTAATGGCGAATTCTGCCTCTGCCCAACCCATGCGTTTCAGTGATAGCTACATCGGGGCAGGGATTGCAGGCGGTGTCACCAGTGGCGGACAGGGCGGTGACGATGCTAAATTTGGCGGCAATATTCAAGGACGGATCGGAGTTAAAGAAGTCCCTGTTTCAGTTCGTGGTGCAGTAATTTTCAGTGATGAAACTGCCGCGATCGTACCTTCTGTTACTTATGACCAACGAATTTCTGATAACGCTAACGTCTATGCTGGAGTTGGTTATTCCTTTGTCGAAAAAGATGGCAAGAATACTCCACTGGGTAACAGAGATTCTGTTGTTCTGACCGTGGGTGCAGAAGCGGGTGTCGTGAAGAATGTTGTGGTTTATGGTGATGCGAAATGGGGAATTAACGCTTACCAAAACAGCAAAGCAGACTCCCTCAGCTTCCAGGCTGGTGTTGGTTATCGCTTCTAAATCATTGCTGGTAAGTTTCGATCAGTAATGGGTGCTAACTAACTCGGAAATTGCTCTACCAACTACAGTCTAGATTCCCTCATATTGAACCGATCGGTATGAGGGAATTTTGTTGTAGCCTATGGGCTAGGGAGCAATTCAAGACTGGCAAACCCCCTGATGGATGGAATGATATGAGTCTGATTCAGCCACTCGGACGTTGGATGGCAACCGATGCAGATGGTTATTTAGTCAATGAGTGTGCCTGGGAGCGCATCCAAGCGCCCTGGCATGATCTTGTCTCTGATTTACGCCATGCCTGTATTAACCAATGGGGCGATCGCCTGCATAGTCTGTATCTGCGAGGTTCTGTTCCACGCGGTCTGGCCATTCCCGAGGTATCCGACCTGGACAGTATCGCCATTTTTGGGGATCAGCCAGCATCCACGGTAGCGGTGGCAATTGAATCCCTACAAACGGAATTAACCCAACGCTATCGTTTTTGTCCCAAAGTAGAGGTTGCCCTGCTATCCCTGGCGGATCTGCGATCGCCGGAGTCGCCCTGGCAGGCGATCGTCCAAACGCAAGGATTATGTATTTATGGAGAAGATCTGCGATCGCAGTTACCCCGCTTTAAGCCGGGACGGGCACTGATCAGCCATGCCTTTGATCTAGCAGCAGATCTGGCGGAAACTCAAGCATTTTTGCGGCAGTTGCCGGATGACTATCCTCCCCACGACACCCGGATTAAAGCCCGTTGTCGGTGGATCACTCGCCGCATGGTACGAACTGGATTTGAATTAGTTATGACTACTGAGGGCACATTTACCCGGGACTTGTATCCCTGCTATGTCAGCTTTTCGCGCTATTTTCCAGCCCAGGAACTTTTGATGCGTAAAGCTCTGGAACTGGCAATTCAACCCTCAAGTAATCGGGTAGGGCTGCTGATGTTTCTCAGTCATTTTGGCACCTGGCTGGTGGAAACGGTGGAATCCACATTTCCCCTGGTGGCTTAATCGGCAACCAGCAACACTCCTGTCGTCACCAACTCGGTCAGCAAGGGGATGACATCCGCTTTCAAATCCAGATCCGGTGCCCAATCTGCTAGTTCCATTAAGTTAAAGCCATTGGGTTGAAATAGTTTGGGAATCAGGTCGTCAGGCAGACCTTTGAGGGTAACTTGCTTTGTCCCGATCGTCACCTGGTGATGAGCTACACCTAACGTAGTAATCTGCATCGTCTGGAATTTAGGACGGATAAACCGAGTTTCCATAGCATTGGGGAAAATATCCAATCCCAGTTGTGCCGGGAACGAGAACGGAGTAATCGGCTGAATTTGCTGGCTCAGGTGGTCATAATAACGCTGCCTGAAGCTGGACTGTTGCAGCGTCTCATACAGGTGGTGGCGTAATTTTTCGAGTTGCTCCTCTAATGCCTGCGGATCGCCCTGGCAAACAAGCGGCAAATTTTGTCGCCATAGGGGATCATCTTGCAGTTCGCTGACCAGCCATGCCAGCCAGTCAATTCCCGTTTGACAATTAATCCCCAGGGTCAGGTGGAGGGAGGGCAGTTGCCCCGCGATCGCATAGTGCCAGTGTCCGCGCGGAATATAGAGGACATCTCCCGGTTGCAACCGACATTGCAGATAAGGCGGTTCATCTGGCGGCAGATGCTCAGAGGAGTTGTAGACCAGGGGATCCGGGATGGTATCCCGGAAGACAACCCATTCTTTGTCTCCCTCAATTTGTAGAATCAACACATCATGGGTGTCAAAATGGGTGTCAAATCCTTGCTGCTGCGCCGGAGAAGCATAGAGGTTCACCTGTCCCGAATATCCGAGTTCGTGATAAACGGCTTTTGCCAGTTCGGACACCGAGGGCACCAACTCATCCACACTATTGATGATCAATGTGGCTCCCTGCTGTAAACAGTCCCGCCACTGGCTGCGATCGGGTTGAAGCAGCGCTTGACCGTCCTGAGAAAAGCGGAGATGGGGATCGCCAAGCCGATGAAAATTTAATAAGTAATTTAGATCTTTCCAGGAAAATAAGGTCTGAAACTTTTTTCTCGTTGCATCTGGGATATGAATCGCCTGGTGAGCCCAGTCTTGCGTTAAAAACCGTTCCAGTGAGTAAGGAGCTAGAATTCCCTTCAGTGTTTCCATAACCGCGACGATGAATGACTAAAACCTGACTCCATGTTTTTTGTAGTCCAGATTCATATCCTGGCACAGTTAAAATGCCTCGCATCCCATGCCAGGAGAGCAGCCCTAGCCGCCGCCGGGTCAGGTAGCTGACCTTTGAGCGTAGTTACAGCCGTTTTCATATGAATGCACCCCCCTTGTCAATTCGGTCAGCCCCCTACCTCCCTCAACTCTGGGGGACTTTGGCGCTTGTTTCCTCCAGAATATCGCCTGACGGCACCGTAGAAAGGGGAGCTAAGGGGCAAACACTGCGGTCAGCAATTACCGGGAAATCTGCCGTAATCCGCGAATGGGCTGGATCACACGGATGGGTTGCCGCCGCAGGGGAACCTGACGACGGATGCTGGCGGGCAGGCGATTATAGAGTCGTCTTGTGTCGTTATTGCGCTGACCATCGTTATTGCGTCGGCTATCATTATTTTGTTGAATCACTCGAATCTGTTGCCCACGCAGAGGAATCTGACGACGGATGCCGGGAAGTCGGAGGGAGCGCTGTCCAGAGTCACTATTACGTTGATTGTCGTTACTGCGTTGATTGTCAAAATCGTTGTTGGCAACGAAGATAGGCTGAGCGGCGGTTTGGTTTAGATCAACCACTTCTACTTCGATCGGCGATCGACGGGTCAGGAGGTCTACATTCGCAGGGCTCACAGCCGCCTGTGCCGCGATCGGCAACATCACACCGGACTTGATGCCCAGCAGTAAGCTCATTAATAATTTTGGACTCATGTTATTCTCCGTCAAGAAAATTCACTGATTGGCAATTTGTGCAGGTGAATGGACAAGATACTAATAGAAAAAATCGCGCCTCCGATCATCCATCCATTAGATGAAATTGGGATGGTAGCGATCGTTCATGCCACACAGTACGGTTTGGTAGACGGGTGGGTTATTCTCCGGTTCCCCCAATTTATCGAGATCGCTACGAGCAGGAAATAACCTATTGCAGGATGGTCAAAGCCTGAATGATATGCCGTCGTGCTGTTGGGACAACTCATCGGCTCATATTGCCAGAATTGGGCGATCGGGTATCGTTCTCGATCGGTTAAACCTAAAGGCACTGAGTATTCATCCCTAATCGCTGTGATTTGGTTCATGCTTTATCCACAAATCCGTTAAGGCTTCTTCAGAATTGCTGAGGAATCCACCGGAACCAGGGGCGCGGATGATAGGATCGATTAGCCTAATTCCGACCGACTTACTGGGGGATGATCCCGTTATTCTGTTCACGGCGGCTCAGTCGCGATCGATCCTACGGGATGCTCTAAAGTGCGTGAGGAATATTGGTGAGCAATACTGTTCAAATACTGCTGCTTCCTGCATAGCCGAGAGCCGATGGTTAATACTCAAGCACCGCCTACTGTTCGCAAACCGTCCAAAGTTGAGGGCATTAAAGAGCGTAGCCATGCGCTGCGTGAACCCGTTGCCTCCGAACTGCTACTGGATACGACTCATTTCACAGAAGATGCGATCCAGATCCTGAAATTTCATGGGTCCTATCAGCAGGACAATCGCGACAATCGGGTGAAGGGTCAGGAAAAAGACTATCAATTCATGCTGCGTACTCGCAGTCCGGGGGGCTTCATTCCACCGGAGCTTTACCTCACCCTCGATCGCCTCTCGGACGAATACGGTAATCACACGATTCGCGCCACGACCCGCCAGGGTTTTCAGTTACATGGCATTCTCAAAAAGAATTTGAAGGCGACGATCGCGGCGATCGTGCGGAGCATGGGATCGACCCTCGGTGCCTGTGGCGACTTAAATCGCAACGTCATGGCTCCTCCGGCTCCCTTCCGGAATCGCCCCGAGTATGAGTATGCCCGTGAGTATGCCAACCGGGTAGCGGATCTGTTGACTCCCCAAACCGGAGCTTATTACGAAATCTGGTTGGATGGCGAAAAAGCCATTTCGGGGGAAGAACACCCGGATGTGGTAGCTGCGCGGCAACGCAATGGCAACGGGACAATTATTCCCGACTCAGAAGAACCGATTTACGGCACACACTACATGCCCCGCAAGTTTAAGTGTGCGGTGACGGTGCCGGGAGATAACTCGATCGACCTCTACTCCCAGGATCTCAGCCTGGTGGTGATCACCAATGACCAGGGTGAGCTGCAAGGCTTTAATGTCCTGGCGGGTGGCGGTATGGGACGAACTCGTGGTCAGGAAACCACCTTCCCTCGTCTCGCTGACCCGATCGGCTATGTCGATCATGCCGATATTTACGATTTGATCAAGGCGATCGTCGCCACGCAACGGGACTATGGCGATCGTAGCGATCGCCGCCATGCCCGGATGAAGTATCTGATGGAAGACTGGGGAGTAGAGCGATTCCGCGCCAAGGTTGAGGAATATTTTGGCAAGCCGATTCAACCCTACAAATCCCTGCCCGAATTCAAGTATCTGGATTTTCTGGGGTGGCATGAACAGGGCGACGGCAAACTATTTGTCGGTATCTCGATTCACAATGGGCGGGTGAAAGATGATGACACCCTGCAACTGAAGACCGCGCTGAAGGAAATTGTCCAGACCTACAATCTGCCGATGCTGCTCACGGGTAGCCAGGATGTGATTTTGTATGACATTGATCCGGCAAACCGCGATCAAATTCAGCAAATCCTGACTCGCTGTGGGGTCAAGCGTGTGGAGGAGATCGACCCCTTAGTTCGCTACTCGATGGCATGTCCGGCGTTGCCCACCTGTGGATTAGCCACCACTGAATCCGAACGGGCGATTCCCAGCATTCTCGATCGCATTCGGGCATTGCTAGATAAAGTTGGTCTACCGAATGAACACTTTATTATTCGGATGACGGGATGCCCCAATGGCTGTGCCCGTCCCTACCTGGCAGAACTGGCGTTCGTGGGTGATTCGCCCAGTACCTACAACGTCTGGGTCGGCGCGGCTCCCAATCAAACCCGGTTAGCCCAACCGTTTATCGATAAGATGCACATCGATAATTTGGAAACAGTGTTTGAGCCGATTTTTATCTTCTTCAAGCAAGCCCGTCATCCCGGCGAAAGCTTTGGTGACTTCTGCGATCGGGTTGGTCTAGAAGCGGTGCGCGAATTTAAGCCGGAAACCCAAACTGCCACGATCAAAGTATCGGGGGGAAATGCCAGTCGGCATCGGGTTAGCGTCCGCCCAGAACTCTATGCCCGGATGCGAGAAATTGCCATTCGGGAAGGGAAGCCCGTCAGCCAGATTGCCAGTGCGGCGATCGAAGCTTATCTCAGTCAACTGCTTCAGTAAGTGCCTTGCTGCAACGGTTAGTGATTGATCCGGCACAATTGAGTGCCCCTGCGATCGCTCTGACTCCTCCCCAGCAGCATTACCTACTACGGGTGCTGCGGTTAGGACAGGGCGATCGCTTTGTGGCAATGGATGGGCAGGGACAAGCCTGGATTGCCCAATTAAGGCAACCGGATGGCACAGATCGCTGGTTAGCGGAAATTCTGGAGCCTGTAACCGTGGCGACGGAGCTACCGATCTCGGTCACGCTAGTAATGGCATTGCCTAAAGGAAACGGCTTTGACGATGTGGTGCGCCAAGCGACGGAATTAGGGGTGAGTTGTATTGCGCCAGTGATCAGCGATCGCACCTTGCTCAATCCCAGTGCCCAGAAGGTAGAGCGCTGGCGACGGATTGCCCAGGAAGCGGCGGAACAATCGGAACGCCAAATGGTGCCAACCCTTTTAGACCCTGTACCCTTCCGTGTCAGTCTAGAATCCTTCGCGACAGGGACGATCGGCTACTTTTGTGTGACTCGACGATCGTCTCCTCATTTACTCACCTGCTTATCTACTACCCGATCAGAATCTACCTCGACTATAACGATCGCGATCGGAGCCGAAGGCGGCTGGACAGATGCCGAAGTAGACCAGGCGATCGCGGTCGGCTATCAACCCGTCTCTTTGGGGACACGCATTTTACGGGCGGTAACGGCTCCGATCGTCGCATTATCGTTAATTGCCGCCAGTTACGAACTGAGAAGTTAAACAGATTTCGCAGAATTGGGTATACCTAGAGGTATCGCATTCATTACCTGAGTTGTCTCATGCTGGATCAGGTTGCCACTGCCTTTGAGCGGCAGGATTACAAAGCGGCTGCCCGTTTAGTCAAGGAGTTGCTGCACCGATCGCCCCAAGACCCCTGGGTGCAGTTTTACCTGGGCCGGTTGCAGGAAGTCTCCCAACAATGGGAACTGGCTGAAACCACCTATCGCCAGTTATTGCGCCAGACAACTAATCCTAAGTTGGTCACTCAAGTCCGGCAGGGCTTACAGCGATTGGAGCTTGCCCAACAGGAACGACGACAAGCCGCGATCGCCGAGGCAACCTTAGATCCAGCTAACCAACAGCCGGGATGTCTGGTATTGCAAGCGGTAACAGGGGAGTCGAGAACCAAAGCCGTCCAAAATCTTGCCCGCGTGATGAATTTGGATGCCTATAACGCTCGATCGGTGTTACCGGGGCGAGGCTGGCGACTGTATCGCCTGGGCAAAGTGGGTGAATTGCAGGTATATGGGCAGGAATTACAACGGGCGGAAATCCCCGTATTTTGGGCATCTTTGGCGGCAGTGGAAGCAATTCAGGTGTTTCAAGTCAATTACTTGCAAGCGATTTCGCCCCAAGCTACGGTGATTTGCCAGAACGACCTGAATCAACTGGGTTCCCTCACCTTCAACTGGTCAGAGGTGAGCCAACGGGTGGAGGGAATGCTGCCCGTATTTGAGCAAGTGTTGGAACTGGGCTACCGCGATCGCTTAGAGCGGAAAGAACAAACTCAGGACTATAACCATTTCTGTGATCTACATTTACCGAGCAGAAATTGCATCTTGCGGTTACAGGATAGCCGCTATGAATTTCATCAAGGGGGTAAGTGGTTATTAGAGCAACCCGGACGCGATCGCCTGGATAATACCATTCGGCGGAATTGGAATCGCTTAATGGCATTGCTCGATCGCCAATTACCCCAGGGTCCAGTTTGGTCAGAATTCCAGGTATTCGGTGAATCAGCCGCAGACTTTGCCTTACCGTTAAGCCGCCTGAAATCTCATATTCATTTATCCCGCGATCAAGACTGTTACCTGGATCAAGCCTTTCACCTCTATAGCAGCCTGATCTTTTTGCACAACCGTTAGTTAGTTGCATAGTCTTAGCTGGAGGCTGTACTCAGGATCAGCCAACTAAATGCAAATATTGGTTATATCGAGCATGGGAAAATCTAATGAAGTCGCTGGCGTTCCAGGGCATCTGAAATAGCCCCAACCCTATGTAGATGGGAATCAGGGCTGTTAGTATCCCAAAATTGAAATTCAGTGTTGCGAATTGCAAAAAAGTGCCATAAATTGAAATTCAATCGATTTGATTTCAAATTTTAGGGCAATATTGTAATTATGGACAGATCAGCTTTTACAAAGAGTGCCCCTGGAAGGCTTTTGGAAATTTCGGTAGAAAACAGCACAGATTGGGCATTTATCCCTGATCCATTGCCTGATGAGTGGGAGATGCCATCAGATATTTGGACGTTATTGCTTCAGGCGAGGGAGGAGTTAGCTAGGCTAGATGGGGTAGGTAGGTATATGCCAAATTACAACCTACTATTGCGTCCCTTGCAGAGGCGCGAAGCATTGCGGTCATCTAGTTTGGAGGGAACGTATGCTACCCCTCAACAACTTTTACTGTTTGAGATTGAACCTAGAGAGCCAAAGTCAGTTAACGACCCAGTAAATTCTTGGCAGGAGGTTTGGAATTATAACAGAGCATTAGAATTAGCTTTGCACCTGCTGGAAGTAAGACCTCTCAGCCTAAACTTAATACGAGAAATTCATCAGACCCTTTTATCGGGGGTGCGTGGATTCCAAAGGGATCCAGGAAATTTTCGTCGTTCTCAGGTTCATATTGGTTCAGATCGGCGATTTATCCCACCTCCACCCAACGAAGTTATGCCATGTCTATACGATTTAGAAAAGTTTATTCATAAAGAAAAAAATATTGAGCCTCTAATTCTATGTTTTATGGTGCATTACCAATTTGAAACAATCCATCCATTTCTAGACGGAAATGGTCGAGTAGGCAGGCTTTTACTATCGCTAATGATTCATGAGCAGTGTAAACTTAGTAGACCTTGGTTATATCTGAGTGCTTTCTTTGATAAATATAAAGATGAATATATTGATCTTTTGTTTCAATTTAGTACGAAGGGTAATTGGAAAGAATGGGTTGCTTTTTGTCTACGTGGAACGATCGAACAATCAAAAGATGCGCTTAGACGCTTTGATCAGCTCCTTGCACTTCGTAGTCAGTATATGGAATTACTGAATCAAGCAGGTGGTAATATTCGCCTGAATCGTTTGATTGATCACTTATTTGAATCACCAGCTATTACAATTTCGCAGTTTGCAGAAATGTGCGGAATATACTACAACACTGCCCGCGCAGATATCGAACGCTTAGTAAGCGCAAATATTCTTATAGAATCTGATATTCAAGCACGTCCAAAAATTTACTTCGCCTCAAATATTCTGGAAATTGCCTATGGCGATTGATATTGAGTCAACACGATACAGCTTAACAACTTTGTTGGAGTGGGCTGCTATGAGAGCTTGCTTTGTTGGATAGGGTTGAGTAGGAACGGTAGGGACGAAACAGTCAGTAGATGATCTTGGTCATCCGATTGCTCAACTGTGCCTGAATGCTTTGCTGTACCCAGATAGAATAGGTGAAGCTGTTTGCACCAATGCGGAACCCATGACTGTGCCCTCGGAGTTAGAGACTGCTACCCCTTCAGAATCAACCATCCCTCAGGATGAAAGCGCCCGATCGCCCCAGCCTCCTGTCGTAGAGGATGACGACCTGGTGGATGACGTAGAAATGTCGCTGTTTGATCATCTGGAAGAACTGCGGCAACGAATTTTCTATGCCTTGATTGCCGTTGCGGTGGGCATTGTGGTTTGCTTTACGGTGGTCAGACCGATCGTGCAGCTGCTAGAGGCTCCGGCTCAGGGGGTGAAGTTCCTCCAATTGGCACCGGGTGAATACTTTTTTGTGTCGCTGAAAGTGGCGGCGTATAGCGGCATCCTGGTTGCCAGCCCAGTGATTCTGTATCAAATTATTGCGTTTGTTCTACCCGGTTTGACCCGGCGAGAGCGGCGGTTTCTAGCCCCGATCGTCTTTGGTTCCAGCATTCTCTTTGTGGCTGGACTGGCGTTTGCCTATGTGGCGTTAATCCCCGCTGCCTTGAATTTCTTTATTTCCTACGGGGCAGATGTGGTCGAACAACTCTGGTCGATCGATCGCTATTTTGAGTTTGTGCTACTGCTGATGTTCAGTACAGGAATTGCCTTTCAGATTCCGGTGATTCAAATGCTGCTGGGATTATTAGGCATCGTGTCTTCCCAACGGATGCTATCGGGATGGCGTTATGTATTACTGGGAGCGGTAATTTTAGGAGCGGTGTTAACACCTTCGACTGACCCACTGACGCAAAGCTTGTTAGGGGGGGCGGTGTTGGGGCTATATTTTGGTGGAATTGGTTTAGTGAAAGTGTTAGGACGGTGAAGCGATTTCTTCACCCACCTGTAACTCCTGGCAGGCGATCGTATCGGATAACAGAGCGCTGACCGGAGTGCCACTATAAATCTCCAGGTGAGCCGCGATCGGGGCTTCAAACATTAAGCGCTGTCCAGGGAACACTACTCGCTCAAAGTACCAGTCTGGCACATCAGCAATGCGGGCAATCTGAATCTGCCGGGTGGTGTTGATGTAGGCACACAGGGTCAAAGCAGTGCTGTTATGCGTTAAATCGGTAAACAGTGAGGTCATATTTTTAAAGGGTGCTGTTAAACCAGGGTTTGATGAGTAAAATTGCTCAACTTTAGTTTAGAAGAAGATAGAGGGCGTGAACAGTGAAACTTGATACATTTCGCAACATTTCTCTAATTTAGCTAATTTATGACCCTGATTCCTCTCTCCCAGGTTGGTTCGCTGGTGGTGCGGCTGGTCGCTACCGATATGGATGGCACCCTGACGATCGCCGACAAATTTACGCCAGTTCTGCTGCAAGCCCTAGAAACCCTGAGCGCTAAGGGAATCAAGGTCGTGATTGTGACCGGACGATCGGCGGGTTGGGTGAGTGGGTTGGCACATTACCTGCCGATTGCCGGAGCGATCGCGGAAAACGGTGGCATCTATTATCCGACCCACTCCGAGCAACCCAGTTGGTTAGTGACCATTCCCGATATTGGGCAACATCGTCAGCGTTTAGCTGAAGCCTTCTCCAAACTACAAGCCGACTTTCCGCAACTCCAGGAATCGATCGACAATCGCTTTCGTCTCACCGACTGGACATTTGATCTGGGAGGACTGAGTCCGGCGGAACTGCAAGCCATTAGCGATCGCTGTCAGGCTTGGGGCTGGGGATTTACTTACAGCACTGTCCAATGTCACATCAAATTACCGCAACAGAGTAAGGCGGCAGGATTACAGCAGGTATTAGCCCAATGGTTTGCGGATTGTCCCGTGGATCAGGTGGTGACGGTGGGCGATAGCCCCAATGATGAAAGTTTGTTTGATGCCAATCTGTTTCCGGTTTCCGTCGGAGTTGCCAATATTCACCACTATCGCGATCGCCTGACCCATCTGCCCACCTATGTGACGATCGCCCCTGAAGGTCACGGCTTCTGCGAACTAAGTCAGCAGGTATTGAATAGTTAATTTAGAACTCTTGTTTGGGCTTTTGGTCGAGATTTGGGTTTTGTTTTCACCATAATTTCCACATCTTGACCTAAGGTGTTCAAAAAGCGAAATAGGCGCACGATCGAAAAACCTGATAATTTGCCATTCATCAATGCAGAAATTTTGGGTTGATCCACTCCTAAAATTTCTGCGGCTTCAGCTTGAGTCATTTTTTGTTGCGTAATAATGCGGCTGATTGTATGGGCAAGTTCTGCTTGAACCAGTAACTCGTCCGAGTTCTCTAAACCCAGATCAGCAAAAACATTTCCGCTACTGCGCTGAACTTGAATGGATTCTGTCATGGTCTACTCTTCCTGCTGTTGGCTGTAATACTCTGCATAATGGGTTTTAGCTCGTTTAAACCTGGTTTCGATCAATTCAATATCTTGCTTAGGAGTAGTAATACCTTGTTTGGATTTCTTCTGAAACGCATGTAAAACGTAAACGACACCAGCTAGTTTTACTGTGTAAACCGCTCGGTAAGTATCTCCATCAAAATCGTCTATAACTTCAAGAACTCCAGACCCTTTAAATCCCTTGAGTGGCTTGGCGGAAGGATGCTTTTCCCCACATTGAGCCAAGTACAGGGCGTATCCAATTACTTGTCGAACATCCTCTGGAAACTCTTTTAGATCCTCCAGTGAACTACCAATCCATTCAACTGGCTTGAGCAGTGTACCCATGTCTCGAATATGCTAGTTTTAGCATGCTCCTGTCAATCATAACCTGCCTGCAAACTAGCGATGAAGCGCTCCCTAACACAACACGGGTAAAGGCGATCGCTGTAAGACTGCCATATCTTCGTCATCCAGTTCCACGGGAGTGCCACTGCGGATTAATTCGGCGAAGTCTTCATTCGGCACCATAAAACAGAGGGCATAAAGGCGATCGTTGCCAGTGTTGCGAATTTCGTGAATTCCGGTGGGTGGCACGAGAATGCTATCGCCTGCCTGAATCTGTACCGTTTTGCCATCACAGGTGGCTGTGCCTTCACCTTTCAGGACAAAAAACATTTCCACTGCCCACTGGTGGCGATTGGGCGGAGTTTTGCCCCCGACATCAAAAATTTCGACGCACAGGGTCAGCGACATATTCGCAATCTGCGGATCAAACACGATCGCTAACCGATTCGTGTCCTGGGGACTGATGCGGAATGCTTGATAATCTCGCGGCGATTTCACAACCGGAATCACACAGCTTGTCGAGTCCATATCTCTTACTCCTGAACCAGCCTGCCGGAATTTTGTGAACTGAGCGATCGTTGCTTTGCCTATCCTGATCTAGCTGAATGGCACCGAAATCAAACGCTGATTTGCCCCCCAACCCCCAATCCTGGGGGAGCCGACCCTTCAAAGTCCCCCAAAATTGAGGAATTTAGGAGGCGAGGTAGGAGATTTATCCTTAAGTCAGCGCCATTCTGCTATTGCTGGCTTTAAAGTAACATTGCTTGCTGTAATGCTTGGGCATCACTAACAAAGCCGAAACATTGGTTAACGTTGTAAAGTGTCGCTTGCCAGCAATATTCTGGGGAGGTGGTAGCGGTACAGTCTCGCAGCAAAATACAGTCATACCCGAGACAGTTGGCATCCTGCAACGTTACCATCACACATTGATCGGCATTGACTCCGGCAAATAACAGAGTGGTTTTGCCCAAATTTCTGAGAATACTGTCTAAGGGGGTATCCCAGAAGCCGCTCATGCGATATTTGTCTACCCGGATATCCTCTGGTGCAGGGGGAAGTTCATCCACGATCGCCGCTGCCCAACTGCCTGCCATCAAGACCGGAGCCTGATTTTTCGGGAGCGGATCGCCTAACCCAATCCCCTCTCCTGTGGGATTATACACATGTCGCACTGCCGCACTGATATTTAACAAATCGGGGCGATTACCCCAATTCAGCCAGATTACGGGAACTTGCTGCGATCGCAATATCGGTAATAAAGCCTGCAAGGGGGCGATCGGTTGGCGGGCTGGGGTCACATCCACACCAATATGAGCCAACCACCCATCCGGATGACAAAAATCATTCTGCATATCGATCACCAGGAGGGCAGTTTTTGCCAGATCCAGGCGCAACGTTTTAGTATCGGTCGGCAGTGTAATCGATCGGGGTGGCAGGGCAGGACGGGTAATATCCGCGATCGTCTCATTTACCATCCAGGCATTCGGCGGAGTTCCTAACGGCTTTAAAGAAGGATGACTCATGCTTAGGCTTTCAATACTCGTTTGGCAGAGGCAAGCAGGTGTCGGCGATCGCTTAACCCGTTATACCCGCCATTAATGATCTCAGTAATTTTGTGAACATCATCGCGATCGGCATCCCGATTTAGCTTGCGACTATCCCAGTACCATCCAGCACTGCGACAGGCAAGATCCGGATCCGCTAACCGTTTGGGATTTTTGATCAGATCAACGCCCAACGCCCGACCGCATTCGCCGTAATTGGTGCGACCGGTGACTTGAATTAATCCCCGTCCTTTAAACCGAACACCATCGCCCGGAAACACATTGCCTAGATCCAACCGCCACTCGTAATCTGAGCCAGAGGCATATTCTTCTAAGGCGCGAAAGCGATCGGATTCATGGGCGATTTGAGCGAGAAAATGGGCTTGTCGTCGGGGAGTCGTAATCCCAAACTCAATCATGGTGCGGTTAAGTTGCGGCACTAACAGTTTGACCGTACTGGCAGGGGCACCTGAAGCGATCGCCAGCAAGTCATCCACCGCCAACAGATTGAACTTAGCCGGGGGAAAGAGGCTGGCATAGGGCTGTTTATCTGCCGGACGTTGGGGTAACTGCGTCAGTGATCGAATTAGATCATCGACTAAATGATCAATTTCGTTACCGTCTCCCTCCAACTTCATCATCAATTCTTGCAGGCGTTCCACAGCTTTTTGGCGACCTGCATAGACATCTTTCACGCCAAAGATGCCTGTATAGGCAGTGCGATCGGCAGGACGGGCAGGAAGTTGGCTGAGTTTGCGGATCAAATCATCTACTTTGTCATCATTGGCTGAGGTCGCCCCCTGCAACTTGGACAATAGCTCTATCAACCGATAGAAGGCTTGAATTCTCCAAATAGCAAGTTGGCTCATACAATGGTTCTCCCAGCGGCTAGATCACAGATATGTAAACCAGGATGTCGGATTTATTATCTCCGCAAATCCTAGCGATCGATGACAACAACCAGGACTCTCTAAATTCCGGACTAGTGCAAAAGATAGCAACATTGAACCTGTCTAGAATATGGTCAGAGCCCTCTGTTATGTCAACTAATGACTTACCCTGCCGAATCTCTAAACATCCGTTCTGTCCGCCGACATCATGATCCCTCCACATTATGGATCACAGTGCTGGCAGGGTCGTTGGCAATTCATTTATTTCTGCTCCTGGCACTCCGGGCGTATTGGTCATCCATCAAAGTCCAGCCTCAATCCTCTGAAATTACTTTAGAGTTTGTGGAATCCCCTGCCGCCGATACCGCACCTATTGCCCCCACGATCGCCGCCCCCACCGAGCCACCCAATCCGGAGGCGATCGCTCCTGAACCAACTGCCTCCGAGTCAGCACCCGAAACCGAGGTTCCTATCTCTACCACCGTTCCTTTCGCCGCCCCTAATAACGCCCCTGAATTTGCCGAGCCACCTCCTACCGCGATTGCTCCCCCCGCTCAACCTGCCCCTCAGCCAACCTCTCGCGTCCAGCCGCCTGCTCCCTTGCCCCGCAATCCGGCTCCAGTGCCCCAACCCTCGGTTGCCTCTACGATTCCTCCCCGATCGAATCCGGTTCCTCCCGCACGACCGAATCCGCCTACGACCGCCCCACCTCCCCTGGCTCCGGCTCCCTCCAATGAACCGATCGCCTCGGGGCAAATTTTGCCGCCTGTGCCGGACATCTCTCGCGACATTGATCCCACCACCCAGCCCACGATCGCCGCGACTGACCCTACCACTTCCACCGATCCGAGTGCAGTGGCAACGGGACAAGGGACAGGTTTAAAGCTAACCGCAGGTTCCCTCGTGCGGGTGAATACCCAAAAGGATATTCTGACGACTCAGCAGGGGGTTCCCGATCAGGAAGCAACTCTGTTAAGCGATCGTCCCGTAGACGAAACAGCCGTGTATCCTCCAACTGTGGGATTAAATCTGGGAAAACCCGTCAAGCTCTGGGTTTTAGTGAACCAGCAGGGCAAGGCTGAACAGGTAGAAGTGCGGCGATCGAGTGGCATTCCCGAATATGACGATTGGGCTAAACAACTGGGTCGGCAATTACAATTCCAGCCAGCCTCTCAGGCGGGTCAACCCGTGGCGAGCGAAGTGGAGATTGAGGTGAGTCTGGAACCGCTGTAAGGATTTTTTTGAAAAAAAGCCGATCGCACTCCACATCGCTCCATAAAATGTGTTACTTTAATTTATGCCTCGGTAAACACGCCGTTTACCTGAATGAATCTGCCTTGCGGGCATAGTTTAGTGGTAAAACCATAGCCTTCCAAGCTATTGATCCGAGTTCGATTCTCGGTGCCCGCTTAAAAGATAGATAAAACCCCTAAAGTTATTACGCTTCAGGGGTTTTAAGTTGTATGGGCTAGCCCTGTTGAATCGTCCGATCGCGCTAAAATCTCGGTCAAGTTTGGAGACTTTTCGGTAAGTTTGGGTGTAGCTTGGGTGTAAACTGGGTATAACGAACAAACGTACTAACAGGGCTTGCTCATGTACTCGAAAACCCCGTCTGGTAAGAATCCTAAAGGAACGGTTTCAGTTATTACCTCTAATGGACGGTTACAGCTTCGATTCAAGTGACCACTGTTCATCAAACTAAGCGGGCACTGACACAACTTAACTCCGCTTGCGAATGGGCAGTCAAGCATAAGCTGATTGACTCAAATCCTTATCAAGGCATGGCTAAGGAAATGCCTAAGTACCGTTATCAGTTAGAGCCTAGACCTGATGCCTTTACAGAAGAAGAGCGCGATCGCATCATTGAGGCATTCAAGAACCATCGAGGTAACTGGAATGGTAGGGGATATACGGGAATCAGCTATGCTCACTACAGTTCTTTTGTTGAATTTCTGTTTTTAACGGGTTGTCGTCCCTCAGAAGCGATCGGACTTCAATGGAAACATATTACTGATGACAATGGCTTTATCCAATTTGAAGGCTCTGTAACAACTTCAGGGAATGGAACACCAGTAAGGGTTTCGGGATCAAAAAACAATCAGAAACGTCGCTTTCCTTGTTCAGAACGGTTGCGACAACTATTGCGATCGATTAGGTCTGAGCGACTGAATCCAGAAGCGTTAGTATTTCCTAGCCCAAAGGGTAAGTTCATCATTTATAACAATTTCTGCAACAATGCTTGGAATCGAATTGTTGACCCGATAAAACCCGATACAACACCTTACGCTTGCAGAGATACGTTTATTACGACCCAAATTCTTAAAGGGGTTCCTGAGTCAGTCATTGCTAAGTGGTGCGATACCAGCGTTCAAATGATTCAAACCTATTATGCTGACTATCTAAAACTGCTGAGCTTACGTCCGGTAGATTAGGATGTGGGTTAGTAGTAAGTCCATAGAAACTATCAATGCTTGATCTTTAATGAAATGATGCCAATTTAATCAAACTTGGAATTTAAAACTGGTTCTAATGAAATCAATGTTTGTCTATAATGTCAAGGTTGCAGCTATAAGGTCATAGCTATTTTGTCGCAAACGAGTCTTGATAATTAATGGTTGGTTGAGCTAATAGATAGCGCACCGTTTCGTCAGTGACTTGAGAAAAATCGTCGTACCAAATGCCGATCGCATAAAGTGCTTCTGGTTTGAATAAACAAATTACTTCATCAACTTCTGAGCGTAATTGATCACAGGCTGCGGGTGGGGCAACTGGAATCGCCACAATGAGTTGGGCTGGCTGCTGGGGTTTGAGGACAGAGATCGCTGCCCGGATGGTTGAACCAGTGGCAATGCCATCATCGACTAAAATCACGATCCGATCGCGAATGTTGGGTTGGGCACGATCGCCACGATACACACGATCGCGACGCTGAAGTTCTTTCAACTCTTTAGCGGCTACCGCATCGATCGTTTTGCTGGTAATTCCTAACCAACTAATCACATCGTAATTTAACACTCGCACTCCACCCGCTGCGATCGCGCCCATTGCCAGTTCCTGATGCCCTGGAACTCCCAATTTCCGCACTAAGCAGAGGTCTAAAGGCGCATTTAAGAGTTTGGCAACTTCATAAGCAACTGGAATCCCACCCCGAGGCAACCCTAAGACCAGGACATCGGGACGATTGGCATAGGAGATCAGCCGCGCCGCCAGTTGTTGTCCTGCTTCGGTACGATTCTGAAAGTGAGCATAGTGAATATGCATGGCTCTCCTCCTGATGGTGGCTCGATCGCAACCGTGTGATCAGACCTGTGGGCTTGAGGATAACTAAGTACCCCCAAACCCACAGGGATTCAATCCGTTAGCTGACGTTAACCTTTACCACAGTGCGTTGTTCTGATTCAACTTTAGGTAACATCAGCATCAACATGCCGTTCTTACATTCCGCCTGGACTTTGTCCGGTTGGATAGCGGCGGGTAGGGGAATGCGCCGCTCAAATTTACCGTAGTGGAATTCCGATCGCACGACTCCTTTCGCGGCTGTTTTCGATTCCGATTGACGTTCACCTTTAATCACAATTGAGGCTTCGGTGACTTGGACATCTAAATCCTTCGCTTCCATCCCTGGCACTTCTAATCTCAGGTGAATGGCATCGTCAGTTTCCTCCATTTCGGCAGCCGGAATAAAGGTGAGCGATCGAATCTCACCATTCCCCGTTGGTAGGAGTCGGTCAAACAAGCGATTCATTTCTTGTTGCAGCCGTTCAATCCCACGAAATGGCTCCCAATGGGGTAAGGGTTCCCAATGGGTCAATTCTTCCAGAGGATCACGATGGATGATTGCCATAACAGTTTCCTCCATATACCTGCGAAGGCTAATCAACCTCTTTGTCAAGTTGATTACTCCTAAACAAACAATTCAGCTGATTAGTGAGAGTACAGTGATAGATCAACCTCCAAACCATTGAACTACGAACCTTGGCTGATTCTGAAGGCTTCACCACTCAGGATATTGGTAGTTGATGCGATCGACAAACAGATTGTTATTGGACACAGCGCGTCCTGAATGATGAATTGTTCAGAACTGAAGCATCAATGTTGCAATTCGCAAATTTCTCTGATCAATGAAGAGCTTTGATCAACGATTGAATCTATTCTATTGATACTTTGATGCTAGATCACCCGAGCGAGTCTGAGCATACCTGTTGATAACTCTCAACACAGGTGGCTAAATTCGCTGTTTGAATCATTGATCACGCAACTGTGATCGAGGAGCAAAATCTAATCCGCTATAACGCTGAAGTGAAGGCACTATCTTTTTTTACCTGCCAAGCTGTCTGGTTGCCTAGCTTACCTGCCTTCACAAACACCCAACAGCCTCGCTGAAACGACTCACTCCCTTTAGCGCAGCTTGGTTGTACCCCAATCAACTGCTGAATTTCTGTACTGGTCAAGATCCAGTGTTCGACATTCGCCCGTTCCAATATCTCCATATACCAGAGTGGATTCGTCGGTGGCTGGGCGGGAGGCGCGATCGTTTCGCTGAGTTGGGTTAAGGCGGTGGCGATCGTGGCTAAATGACGATTGATCTGCTCATAAATGGCTATATCGGGTGCGGCTGAAGCTGGGGGCGGTTTCTCCTGAGTTAAGCTGCTGGCTGGTGGCTTCGCTGAAGGCGCTGACTGGGGCTGGGGTGGAGTCTGCACAACTTCCCCGGATAATTCTGCCCAGGGATCGTCGTCTTCAGGGGTTGATGGCATGGATGAGGGAATGGCGGTTTGAGTGGAAGCGGATTGTTCCTGGGGAGGTGATGGTGGGGCTACATCTGTAGGCTGAGGATGGTTGGGTTCTGGGTCTTGTTTGAAAGTGGGTTGGAAGTTGTGTTGCTGTAACCAAAGGTGATTGACTGCCATTGCCCAATGTTGCAGGTAGTTGGCGGCTTCGCGATCGCCGTTCGTTGCCAGTTGGGTCGCCACCTGCTGCATCATCTGCACTAATCCCGGTTCAATCAGTTCTGGATTTGCCTTCAGTAACTCGTTTTCAGCGCCTTGAGGACACTCTAACAGGGCTTTGATTAGTTCCAGATATGCCTGAGCATGGTCGTCGTCGTTGCTCGATCGCGGCACCGTTTGAGCCACAAACAAATGATGGATCTGTCCGGCTAAATTGTGGAGAAATTTGGCTTCTTTAAGATTGTTTTGGTGAGCAAGTTGAGCCGCTACTTGTTCCATCACTTGCACGAGTTCGGGAGTAACTAAGGCTTCGTGCTGACGTAAGAGAATCCATTCTTCCCCACTGGGACAGGCGAGTAGCTTTTGGATCAGTTGGATGTAAGCCTGAAGGCGTTGTTGGTTCATACGAGCAAAGGCTCCCCAGCGTGATAACGCTACTTCCATCCTGCGCTGAAACTCAGTCAAATGGTGGATAAATTCATGAATTGTAGGGTCGGATGACTCTTGGTTGATCACGCCTGAATGAAGTCCAGTTACCATCCAAAACAAATTGGCGAACCTTGCCCCTCGCTGACTCAGTTCGTCAATTTGTTCCCTGTCCTCCTACTGCTTGGATGTCACCCCTCGCTGACTTCACCCAATCAGTGGAGGAAATTAAATTTTCCAAGGTCTCCTCCTTGACCATGCTAAATGTACAGAGGTTTCACAGATGATGTAACGTGATCCACCGATAGCTGCCTCTTGCTAGATCCTTGTTTGGTCTGACTTCTGGTGGGAAGTGTCACCACTGTTGCCTATACGATGGTTCTCTGTGATTCCATCTATATAATAACAAAAATATTATCCTAATCAGGACAGATTTAAAACTTGTTTCAAACTGCTCAATATGGAGTATTGCACCAATTAAAACACCTCATTTTGCTGATCATGAAGCAAGCTAATTTTAATGACTCAATGATTTACATTCATCTGTTATGTTTCACTCCTGATTGATTTCAGGTAAACAATAAAATTAGGGAGACGATCGCGGATCCACAGAAGTTCTGCTGCCAGCCCACTATGTGTTACGGCAAAGAGGATAATTATGTTCGAGAACATCCTGGTGGCGATCGATCGTTCCACAACCAGTCGGCAGGGATTTGAAGCGGCGCTTCCCCTTGCCAAAGTTACTGGAGCTAAATTGCTCCTGCTACATATCCTGACCTTAGACGATCAGGAGAGTCCCCACATGCCAGCGTTGTTGGGGAAGGATTTTTACCAGGCAAAGCATTGTTACAAGCCTTAGTTGATGAAGCGATCGCCAATGGGGTTTCAACCCAGTTTGTCCAGGGGGTCGGCAGTGCTGGGTCTTTGATCTGTGAGTTTGCTCGCCAAGTGGAGGCTGACCTGATTATTCTCGGTCGTCACGGCTATTCCAGTTTAAATGAGTTTTTCCTGGGCAGTGTCAGTCACTATGTGCTACATCATGCGCCCTGTTCTGTCCTGGTAATTCACTGTCATGCCAGGTTATTGAGAGCCTCCTCTCATCATACTGAAGTAACTCTATCCGATAAATATCAGGGGTCTTTCCCATTAGACCAAGGTCTTTCGCTCACCCAATCTTGAGATGGTCAGGGTCAATGGATCGATCGCCCTTTCCCCCTACAGCTTTTACCATCGAGCGATCGTCTCCAGATCACAGTCAAGGTTGAGGGCAAGGCGGCAGATTTGGGTATAGCTGGAGAGTAAATACCATAGCAGGAGGATGGCAGCTACCAAATTTGTTACTCTAAATTCCTGAAGGTAGGTGATTTGGTCTGTGTAGCATGATTGGGGGATCTATAACAAAGTAGGGTGCGATCGCGATCGGGGCTGGGCATTCTTGATTAATGCAACTGGCAATACAGGTGCTGGAAACCGGATGAGATTAGATGACGCTGCTGCAAGAACTACCTGGTACGACTCACCGGGTCGCCGGTTGGCATTGGTGATTGGGGCACCCGCCCTGGCTCAGGTATTGGGGAGTGCCTTCAACATTTGGTACAACTTCGCCTACATCCAGCCACTACTGACTCCAGTGCAACTGTCGGTGTTTTTGCTCACGGTAATGATCTTTAATGCCGTGATTTATCCGACCGGGATGGCACTCTGGATTTGGAGTGTTTGGTCACTCAAGCGACCCCTAACGCAAGTTTATCGTCATCAAGCGATCGCGCCCGATCGGTTACTGTGTGCCCGACAACGCACGATTAACTTACCCTGGTGGGGAATTACGATCGCGGGTAGCTTGTGGTTGTTATGTATTCCGGTCTTCTTATTAGCGCTTTCCTTCGCACCGGGCAGCTTACATCCCCAATTATTCTGGGATCTGCCGATTTCGTTCATTATCTCCGCCCTGATTGCCACCACCCATAGCTTCTTTGCCATTGAATTATTGACCCAAAAGTTGCTGTATCCGGTGCTGTTTTCCGATATTCAGCCCTATAAGATTCCGGGAACCTTGCCCCTATCCCTGCGCTGGCGGGGACTGGTGCTAGCATTTTGTGGCAGTATTTGCCCGATCGCCTCATTGCTGTTGCTGATGATTGCCCCCCATGCCTGTACCTTGAAAGATACCTGGTTTGCGATCACCGTTGGGGGACTGGGCATTGCCTTTAGCCTGCTGAGTACCTGGATGGTGGGGCAACTGGTGGTCGAGCCGATTCGGGAATTGCAACGAGTCGCCACTGCTGTAGCCAGCGAGAATTTGCAGATTCGCATCCATTCGCTCCATGCCGATGAATTTGGCTCGTTGATTGAAGAAGTGAATCACATGATCGACGAGTTGCAGGAAAAGCAGGTGTTGCAAGAGACCTTTGGTCGGCATGTGGGCGAACGGGCAGTGGTGCAGATTCTTCAGCGTGATCCCAGCCTGGGCGGTATTGAGCAAGAACTAACCGTATTATTTGCTGACCTGCGAAATTTCACCCGCCGTTGTGCCACCCAACCACCGCAGGACATTGTCATGTTACTCAACCTGTTTCTGACGGAAATGGTGGATATTGTGGAGCAGCGCTATGGCGGCATGGTGAATAAGTTTCTGGGGGATGGCTTTATGGCGTTGTTTGGGGTGGGGGATGCGGCCAATGGACATCCATCTCAGGCAACCGCCGCCGGATTAGAGATGTTGCATAGCCTGAAGAAAATTAATCAACATCTAGCTACCCAGGGTCAAGCGCCTCTGGACATGGGCATCGGGATTCACACGGGCATTGCCGTTGTGGGCAGTATTGGCTCCAGTCGGCGGTTAGAATACACGGCGATCGGGGATACGGTGAATGTCGCGGCTCGGGTGGAGTCCTTAACGAAGGAGGTGGGCGAACCCCTGTTGCTGACCGTGGCTACTCAGCAAGCCCTGTCTGCCGACTTTGTGACGGAGCCGCTCCCACCCCAATTTGTTAAAGGACAGCCCAATGCCTTAAAGATCTACCGGATCGTGCCGCCTTCGGCTTAATGCTATATGTATGCACAAGTTAAGCTGGGCTTCGTTTAAGCTCTCTGTGCCCCCTAAATCCCCCAATGCTGGGGGACTTTGAATCCTAAGTTCCCCCCAGCATTGGGGGGCTAGGGGGGCAAAATGCAAGAGCTTGAGGTGGTTAAGAAAATCTGTGCAACCCTCGGCCTAATCGGCATCACTGGATTTATGGTGTTCCACGTCCACCGTCATATACACATTGCCCCGGGGATTAAAATTGCCTTTGATCTTGATTGATAAGGGATCACAGGCGGCGATGAAATCATCCAGAATCTGATTCACCACTTCCTCATGGGAAATGTAGCGATCGCGGTAGCTATTGATATACAGCTTCAATGCTTTTAATTCCACCACCCGTTGATCGGGGACGTAGGTAATCTCGATCGTCGCGAAGTCGGGATAACCAGAGAAGGGACACTTGCAGGTAAACTCCGGTAGGGTGACATGGATATCATAGCGTCGTCCAACTCGGGGGTTAGGGAAGGTAATTAATTGTCCTTCCGCGATCAAGCGTTCGCCATATTTCACCTCGGATTCCGAGATGCCAGGGTTTGCGGCGGTCGATTGAGGAGGGGATTGCGTCATAGTGAGTTTCGCACCAGAAAGGGTCAAAATGTGATCAAATGGGCTTGTGCCAACCTCTCGATCTTAAGCAGCTTGAGGTGATTTGGATAGATGTAATAGTTCGTTACATTGCAGTACAGTAGAGCAGTCACCTATCCCTAACCGCTGATGCTAACTGCCCTCTTATTTGACCTGGATGGCACCCTTGCCGATACTGACCCAATTCACTTTCAAACCTGGCAAGCCGTGTTACAGGAGTACGGGCTAGAGATCGATCGCCCGTTTTATCAGGCGAATTTCAGTGGTCGGTTGAATGCCGCGATTATCCAAGACTTGTTACCTCACCTATCTCCAGCGGCGGGAGAGGCATTGGGTCTATACAAGGAAGCCGAATTCCGGCGGCGAGCTACGCAAGGACTCCAACGATTGCCAGGACTGACGGAGTTGATCACCTGGGCAAACGATCGCGCCCTCAACCAAGCTGTGGTCACGAACGCCCCGATCGCCAATGCCAAATTTATGTTGCAAGTCCTGGGCTTGGTGGAGCAGTTCCCAACCGTGATTCTGGGGGAGGAACTGGAACGGGGGAAGCCTGACCCCATGCCCTATCAAGTGGCGTTAGAACAACTGGGAGTGACAGCCGCTACCGCCTTAGCCTTTGAAGATTCACCTTCGGGCATCCGGTCTGCTGTAGGCGCAGGGATTACCACAGTCGGGATTGCCACCACCCATTCCCCCCAAGAACTGTATGAGATCGGCGCCACCTTAGTCATCCCCGACTTTGCCGATCCCCGATTAATGGAATTGCTCCAGCGATCGCTGCAACCGACGCTAACGACCTCAGCCGCCCTTTAAGCGACGCAACAACCAGTCCAGGCGAGTTCGGGCAAGGCTAACGCTATCTTTCGCGTCCTGCCCTAGCTCATCTTCGGGCAATTCTACCTCCATCTCTTCGTCCCCACTGGCACTGAGTTGTTTCACGGTCACTCGTAGACGATTGGAGAGGAAAATTGCCAAAGCACAATAAAATCGGGAGGCAAATGCCTTATCCTGGCGCAGCTTTAGGGCTAACTGGGGTCTGGGAATCGCTAGAACGATCGCGTTTTCCTTCGCTGTTACGGTTGCCGAGGGGGGACGGGTATCGATAAACGACATTTCCCCCACAATCTCGCCACTGGATAGGACGGCAATTTCGCGATCGTTGGTCGCTGCCGTTGTGACACTTAACGTGCCTTCCAGCAGAATGTATAGCGCGGCGATGGGTTGTCCTTCATGGATTAGCACTGTTCCAGCGGGAATTTCCTCACGGTTGCCAGTCTCTAACATCCAATCGATGTCATCATCATCAAGTTCGCCCAAGATGAACAGTACTTTTTGCATGCTCGTATCCTTCGCCTCCTACCCCCACGCTAACTGAAATCGCTGCCGAGGCACCGTGACTTCATTCCTTTGTACCTGAAATTTTGCTTTCCTGACTGTAATTTCAGAGGAAAGTCTGTCAGATCAGGTCGGGACTTGATCATAGCGAGGATTCCACCAGTTGGCGCACGAGGGCAGCAATTTGGTGAGCGCTATCTGGGATGGCAAGCTGTTTGGCGTGTTGTGCCATATCCTGCAACTTTTGGGCGGTTGCCCCGGTGTTGCCGCGATCGGGCTGGAGGAGTTGCAATACTTGGGTGGTCAGGATCTCTGAGCTTAAGTGAGCTTGCTGGAACATCAAGGCGGCTCCGGCATTGGCAAACACCTTGGCGTTATAGGTTTGATGGTCTTCTGCCGCGAATGGGTAAGGAATCAGAATCGAAGGAGTACCAGTGATTGCCAGCTCCGTTAGGGTTCCGGCTCCGGCGCGACTGATCACCAGATCGGCACGTTGCAACAATCCCGCCATATTGTTATAGAACGGGAGCGGCACGTAGTGGGGATGCTGGAACGACTTGGCATCGGGGTCATTTTCCCCGGTCTGATGCACAATCCAAATGCCCTGGTCTAACCAGGTGGGAGCACACTGCCGAATTAATTGATTCACGCCGACTGCCCCCTGACTACCACCCACGACTGCCAACAGTGGCACATCAGCCGGAACGGGTAAATCCGGGAGTTCCCTACGGTCAGTGAAGAACTGCGATCGTACCGGAGTCCCCACATAAAAGGTTTGTTTGGCGCGGGGCAGATATTGGGTGGTAATCTCAAATCCGATCGCCACCAGGCTACATAAGGGACTGAGTAAGCGGGTGACTTTCCCTGGTAAGGCATTGGATTCATGCAAAATTACGGGTAGACCGAGCGATCGCGCAGCTAGAACGGCAGGAGCCGCAATATAACCACCTGTGGTAAAGACCGCCTGGAATTTACCCCGCTTGAGAATCTGGCGCACCCGCAGAATCGATCGCAGCAGCTTCCATGCCACCCGGATCATGTCTAATCCCCGCTTCTGGAAGCCTTCCACTGGAACGGTCAGCAAGGGATATTGGTCAGGCACAAGCTGATTTTCCAGGCGATCAGGAACCCCCAACCATTCAATTTGGTAGTCTGGCAATTGTTCGGCGACCGCCAGGGCAGGAAAGACATGTCCACCTGTACCACTGGCAGCAATCAATAGCCGGGGAGGCATTTTTTGAGCTATGATCGCCCCGGATTTTGCGAACAGACTAGAATCAGATACATCACTCACGGGTCATCTCTCAGATGTTAGATCTGGAACCATTTGCAGATCCTACCGCAAACCCTTTAACCACACGCAGCGGTCGCGGTTGATTGTTTGAGTTCATTGCCCACTCCCGTTTACAGGTTACTTTATGCAAAAGTCACGCTTTTACCTGCCGATCGTCCGCCGCCTAGGGACATCTCGATTCACCCAGCCGTTACTGATTCCACGGCACTGGCAGGTTAACCTGTTTGCCTGGAGCATGGCACTGGCGATCGTCGGGGGTCTTCAGGTGCAACGGGTGAGTGCCGATAGCCCTGATACGGCTCCAGCCGCCTTAAAAAATGTCTTGGCACAAATTGATACTGCGGCGAACAATCGCAACCTCCGAGAAGTGCTGGGGTTCTATAGCCCCAACTTTACGCACTCGGACGGGCTCACGCCGAAGATGATGGAGCAGTCCTTAAGCCAACTCTGGCAGCGCTATGCCAATCTGAAATATCAGACGGAGTTAGTCTCCTGGAAAGCAGAGGGCAACGGGATCGTGGCAGAAACGGTGACTCGGTTGACGGGAACTCAGAAAGTGGGCGATCGCACCTTTACCCTGACCTCTGAGTTACGGGCACAGCAACGGTTTGAAGGGCAAAAAATTGTGCAACAACGGGTTTTAGGGGAACGCAGCAAAATTACCTCTGGCGACAAACCTCCGACCGTTCTCCTGACCTTACCGGATCAAGTCAAAGCGGGGCAGGAATTTGCCTTTGATGCGATCGTGCAGGAACCCCTAGGCGAAGATTTACTGTTAGGCGCGGCATTAGAGGAGCCGATTAAACCCTCGGGCTATATGAATCCCACGGCGGTGTCTTTGGAGCCCCTTTCGGCAGGTGGCATCTTTAAACTGGGTCGGGCACCAACCCAACCCGATAACCGCTGGATCTCTGCGGTGATTGTCCGGCATGATGGCATGACGATGATAACGCAACGGCTACAGGTGGTCGATCGCAATCAACCGGCTAAAACCACCAACTAACGATCATTGAGATTACCGCATTGCCGCAGGACAGGGAGATGCAGACCAGAATCTACCCTGTTCTGCCGTTGAGTGACTGGCGACTAAGATCACCTGACCGTCTTTGTCTACCAACCACCGATCGGCTTCTACGATCGCTTCAGATGGAGGGACGATGAGGACTTGATTTCTGGATGGGTTGGGCTGATCTACTGCTTGAGTGCTGCTTACTTCTACCCAATTTGTGATGGCTTCCCGACTCCGTAGTGGTTCAAAGGGGCTTTCGGGTAATCCACCCCGTCCTGTAATGGTAAATGAACCACCGTCAGCCTGCCCTCTGGGCGCACAACTTCGATCAATCTGCTGAGAAGGATCGACCAAGCCGACGGGTAATGGCTGTAAGCCCCGACTGGGATCGATATCGGGAGTATTGAGGGTGACGATCCCACTATTGCCAAATTGGGAACTGGCAGTAATATCGCTAAACGGGGTAAGTCGCGATCGGAACTCTAACCCATAAATGCCCTGAGCAGTGATGGTAACTTTGCCTCCATTGCCGGTAAAGGCATTAGCTGTGATATCACTGTTTTCTGCTTTCAGCCCAATGATGAAGCCTTTCGGTGCATTAATGGTAATGTTGCCACCATTGCCACCGCCCTCTGCTACCCCTGCGGTTGCTGAAATGAGGCTACCTCGCCGCATCAATAATAGCTCACGGATATTGAGGGTGATGTTACCACCATCGACTGCTGTAGAAATGGCACTAATGACTCCTTGATGATCCAGATACAGTTGCGGGGTCGTAATCACTACATTTCCTGCCTGACTGGCGGAGAATGACGCAATAAAAATGCCAGTGGAAACCTGTCCATTTGCACTCACGCCATCGATCGTCAGGCGATCGTGGGCAGTAATTGATACGTTTCCGGCGTTGCCCTGACCCAGCGTGGTGGCAGAAATTTGGGCTCCATTGGTAATCGTGCTTGCTCTAGTCTGGATGGTGACATCACCCCCTCTCCCAACTCCGGTTGATTCAACTTGGCTACCGATCGCACTACTGGTTTGACCGTTGCGAGTTGTGCCATCCAGGGTCAGCACATCAGCCACAATCTGCACCTGACCGGCGTTGCCCTGACCAAAGGTGCTAGCTGAGATTTGCGCTCCATTCGTAATGGTGAGGCTGTTTGTACCTACGCGGATATCTCCGCCTGTCCCAGTTCCTGACAAATTTACTTGGCTGAAGATCCCACTGTTGCCACGATCGTCAGGGGTTGTGCCATCTAGTGTGATGGCATTAGCGCTAACTTGCACATTACCTGCGTCACCCTGACCAAAGGTGCTGGCAGAGATTTGTGCCCCATTGGCGATCGTGAGGCTATTGGTTTGTACTGTAATATCCCCGCCAGTACCGATTCCTGTCGGGTCAACCTGATTGAAGATGCCACTGCGGCTTTTGTTATTCGGGGCATTGCCGCTCAAGGTAATGGTATCGGCGGTGATTTGTACTTTGCCCGCATTACCTCTACCAAAGGTACTTGCGGAGATTAGAGATCCACTGGTTAGCTCTAATCTACTCACAGCCAGTTCGATATTGCCCGCATCGCCAGTTCCGATCGTGTCGGCTTTAATGACTGCACCATTGGTCATGGATAACTGCTTGGATGCTTCCACCCGAATAGTGCCAGCGTTGCCCTGAGCAAACAAATTTGATGAGCCGATGCTACTGTCGTCTAGTGAAATGATTGGGGCTTGCAATAAAATCCTGCCACCATTACCAGTTCCTATTACACCAGACAAAGAACCGACTGCGCTGAGGATGCCACTCGTAGTGCCAGCCATATTCCTACCAGAAAAAGTAATCGATTCAGTAGCTTGAACAGTGACATCTCCGGCATTCCCTACACCCATACTGACGGAACCAATCACTGACCCATTTGCCAGCTCTACCCGTTGTCCTAAAACAGTAATCTGTCCACCATCACCGCGATCTAAAGCCGTACTATTTAGTTGGCTACCATTCGACAACCGAACCGTTCCGGTTGCATTCACCATGATGTTTCCGGCTGGACTACTGCCAGCACCTGGCTCTGAATCAGTATTAGTGATGATGGCGCTGCCATCTGCAAGCGTAAGATTTTGACCATACAGGGACACCCGACCACCACTCGTCAGACTACCCATTTGGGATTGATTGGTTAGGGAAATATTCGCTCGGGCAGAATTGCCTAGATCACTTAATTGCAGCCGATTACCAGTTTGGGTAAATGCAATGCGACCTGCGGCGGCGACTCCTGCCAACTCGATTCCCTGTCCTAATGTGAGGACGATCGACTGATCAACCAAGATATCGCCACCGACTAAGGTCAGGTCAGTGAAATCATCTCGGACACCAGCAGATAGAAATGCGTCTTGTATCCGAATTGCCCTGGGTGACGATCCAAACTGTAAGCCGATCGGCACACTAATTGTCAACAATGGAGTTGGATCATCGGCGCTGAAAAATGTTCCATCCTGGAATAACATACGTTCTGCGGTTGTTGCCAGAAATGATCCTCCATTCAATAGGCTGGCATTAGGACCAAAGATAATGCCATTGGGATTTAGTAGGAAAAAATTAGTTGGAACAAACTCTGTGAAGCCAGGATCGATGGTTGCGATCGTCCCATTAATATTGGAGATAAATCGATCGCCTCGTCCAGTGACGCGGACAACGACATTTTGAATAGCAGATGGAGTAATAAAGGCAGCAGTATCTCTATTGGGTAGAGAAAACTGACGGAAGCTATGAAAGAGATTGCTGCCTCGGTTCGTTCCATCAGTAATCACACAGAAGCCTGTGCAAGGAACCGTCAGTTCTCCATTGACTTGAGTTCCCAAACTACCATCACCAGCAATCTGTGCTTGAACAGGTTGAGGAATCAGCGCCGTAATAACAACGCTAACACCAGCAAGGTAGCGTGGTAGATTCGGGGGCATGATGGTTTACAACAGAGAGGGGAGTGCGCTAATTCTATCAACGCTTTTAATTCTCTGGCGATCGTGAAGGTAGTTAGGATCTTTGGTTACAAACGATCTTTACCTAACTCATTTGTTCGAGTTCCTTGCCGCGTGTTTCTTTGACCAGGAACCATACAAAGAAGAGAGAAATGGCGGCGGCGGTGGTGTAAAGACCGTAGGCAAAGCCTAAGCCGATATCTTGTAAGGGGGGGAAGGTGGTGGAGACTGCAAAGTTAGCGATCCATTGAGCGGCAGCAGCAACGGACAGGGCGGCTCCGCGAATGCGGTTGTTAAACATTTCGCCCAGCAATACCCAAACGACAGGTCCCCAGGAGAAGCCAAAGCAGAAGACATAAATGTTAGCGGCAAGTAGGGCAATGATGCCAGAATTGCCTGTCAGGGTGGGATTTCCGGCAGCATCTAGAGTAGCACTGCCAAAGATGGTGGCGAGTGTGCCTAAGGTAAGGGTCATGCCGATCGAGCCCAGAATCAACAAAGGCTTGCGACCAATCTTATCGACAAAGGCGATCGCGACCAGGGTGGTGACAATGTTCGTCACGCTGGTAATGACAGTAATCCACAGGGAATCCTGTTCCGAGAACCCAACGGCTTGCCACAGGATACTGCTGTAGTAAAAGATCACATTAATCCCGACTAATTGTTGCAGGATCGATAAGCCAATGCCGACCCAGACGATCGTCAGTAAGCCATGCCGTCCAGCTAAATCAGATAAGCGGGGTTTGCGTTCCTGTAATACCGTCTGGCGAATTTCTAACACCTTGGCTTGAATATCACCACCTAATAATTTGGCTAATACGGTTGCCGCTTCCGGTTCGCGCCCCTGAGCCACCAAATATCGCGGGGATTCAGGAATCATGAATGCCCCCACACCATAGGCGATCGCCGGTACGACTTCCATTAAAAACATCCATCGCCAAGCGGCAGCCCCAAACCAGAAGGGAGCCGCCGCCGATCCAGCCGCAACGGCAATAAAGTAGTTACACAGCAAGGCGAAAAAGATACCAACGACGATTGCCAATTGTTGCAGGGAGCCTAAGCGTCCCCGTAAATGGGCGGGAGATACTTCCGCAATATAGGCGGGAGCGATCACACTGGCGGCTCCAACGGCAACCCCACCCACACAGCGCCAGAACATAAAATCCCACAGACCAATGGCGATCCCGGAACCTACGGCACTAATCAGAAACAGTCCGGCGGCGACGATCATGGTTTTAACTCGTCCATAGCGATCGGCGATCTGTCCGGCAAAAAAGGCTCCAACGGCTGACCCCAGTAATGCTGAGGACACAGCTAAACCAATTTGAACGCTGGTGGCTTGAAAGGCGTTGCCTAATGCCCCAACTGCACCATTAATCACGGCGGTATCAAACCCAAATAAGAATCCTCCAATGGCAGCAACTAATGCCAGCATTAACACATAGGATGTTTTAGGCTGATGGCTCACTGTTTCATGCTGAATTGTCATTGTTAGAGTTCCATTTTCATAAAGAATGAAGCGCAAAACATTGATTAATCCGATGTAAAGGACTAACCACAAAAACTTCTATGCGATCGCTCAAGTAGAAGGATGACGAGTGTTGTTGGAGGAAGTTTGGTGATAGCGCCAATAGAAATTAGGGCAATCATCAAGAATGACCTCCATCTATTCACCCTCAACGATGAATTAGGTTTGAGAGCAGTGTAAATTTATGTCATGCCCTCTCATATAACCACTAATGTCTCGCTCTCCAGGGGAGACTGGCATCAACCCTTAGAATTAGAGCCGGATAATTGTAAGGAAACGTAAGATTTAGCAAATTAAGTTCATGGCTGGGTTGAGCGATCGCGGGGATTGGTTAGATCGTTGGTTGGCTACGATCGCGGGTCTATTCAGCGTCAGAGACTAATTGCGATAACATCTCTGCCAGAGTAATGTGAGTTGATGCAAAATCAGCCCTGGTTAGAGGAGTGAAATCGTTAATATCAAGGTAGGACGATCGTTCGCTAATTAATCGTCTCAAGAATGGGATTGAATCTAAACGATGACGGAGGGAATCGCTAGATGGACGCTTATACCCCAGTGAGTTGCGATTTTCATGATCAACTAGAAGCGTTGGCGACGTTGCATCAAGATTGTCATCTGGTGTATCACGATGATGCAAATCAAATCATTGAAGTGAACGCTCGGATTGTTGATGTGTATGCCAGAAACCACGCTGATTTTCTTAAAATAAAGGATGGTACAGAAATCCGCCTCGATCGCATTGTGTCTGTCAACGATCAGCCAGTCTCCTATGGCTTACTGGATTAGAGAAGGAGCGATCACTAGCGGTCTAAACCATCTGATCGACAAACCAGATGAAGGATCTCGCCTCAACTAGGCTTGTACTTCTCTACAATAGCCAGATCGACCAGGGCAATGTAATAGTGGCTGTGGATCATACGGAAGGACGATCGTCACAATGCGATTGTTAGCCGCACAATTGAGTTGTCGCGGCTAACAATCGCATTGTCAGGCGATCAAATTGACGTGTGACTGCGGATGATACGGAGTGCAGCGAAACACAATTCAATTGCGATCGTCGCAAATACCATCAATCTGAGTACCACATCTAAGGATCGATTTTAGTCAGAAGGTGAGCCGCCAAATATCAGGTTTTTCCTGAGTGTGATTCTGATGGGCTCTCAGTAGACTAAGCATATTGTTATCTACCAGGTCTGCAAGATGCCATCACTAATGCCGAACCGCCGTCTATCGCCTCAACAAATTAGCCAAGATATTGAAGCCTTGAATGGATTAGGGGCAATTCCCTTTTATACAACGAATCGCCCTGAAGCCACCCCTGAAAGTTTGCAAGCGGCATATCAAAAAATGGTTGCCCAACAACAGAATGAGGTCGAAAAACAAGCGACAGCACGGGCGGCGGCGGATGCGGCTCGGTTAGCCGAATGGCAATTTCATCAAGCCGTTTTAGCGATGAAGGAAGTCGTGCGGGGACAGTTTGGCTCTGATAGCAACGAGGCTCAATCGATCGGCTTGAAGAAAAAATCGAATCGCAAGCGTCCTACTCGGTCTAAAGTCACCGCGATCGCGAGTTAGTTGAGTTTATTTGAGTGTCCCGACGTTAACTTTCCCTCTAATCGCTGCACCGGGTGGACAGCATCAGGGGGTTTTTTGATCACTACAGTTCTATCAAGACCAGATTTTGCCTTTAGCGCGACAAATTTTCAGTTTCTATAATCGGACAGGCTGAATATTGTCTGAGTTTCGAGGCTGTTATGATTGGGCATCGCCGGGTAACTAGAGTCACAATACATTTCTTGAGAGCTTTGCTGGGACTACTATTAGTAGTTGTTCTAGCAAGCTGTTCTCGTCCTACCTTTGTGGCGTTATCTGGTTACGTCCCTGGTTATGTTGCCGATCAGGATGTGAATACCTGGCAACAAGTGGGACAGACTACGATCGACTATGTGATTAAAGCGCCAACGGGGACGGCTCCGGCATCAGGGTGGTCTGTGATTGTGGCGCTCCATCCGGCAGGGGGGAATGGACAGGGAATGATCCAGGCATTCCAACGGTTGCCCAATCCAGTGAATGCGCTGATTTTGGCACCAACTATTACCGATCAAGCGGGTATGACCTATGATGCTGCTGCCATTATTACCCACACGATCTTAGAAAAGGTAAAAGCCGAATATCCGATTAATCCTCAGCAGATTATCGTGTTTGGCTACTCCCAAGGGGGGGCGATCGCGTCCGTTTATGCTCAACGCTATCCGGAAGCCGTTGCCGGAGTGGCGATCGCGGCGGCTCCAGTGTTCGCTTATCCGCGTAACAGTGTACCCAATTTGAAGTATGCGATCGGGGTGGGGGAGAATGATCCCCGCAAGGAACCTGCGACTACTTTTGTCAACGAACTGAAGCAACGGCGTTATCCAGTTGAGTTTGAGGTAATTCCGGGGACGGGGCATGAATTTACGCCGCAGTACTTTGATATGGTGTTGTCGCTAGTGAGTAATGTTTAGTCACGTGTTGCGGATGGCGTTTGGCAAGGTAACGCGGCGACTGGAGCCGAGCCTTTACGGGTAAATGTAGTTTCCCATCCGGGCAATGTCCCCCAGTTGAGCCGCTTACCCGGTTCAATCCAGAAGTCTAAGGTTTGAATTTGTCCGTCCTGAAACACAAGTTTAGGAAACTCTGGGTGATTGCTGTCCTGGGTTTCGCGATAGTTGCGTCCGAAGAAGTTCATGCAGACCTGCAAGCCTTGCGTGGCATCGATCGTCTCCATGCCCTTGCCCTGTAACTTGGCATCATCGTACCGCAGTGTGCCTTGAAAGGATTTTCCAGCCAATGATCCCTGCGTCACTTTCACTGTGAACTCATACGTGACTGGAGCCGCTTGGGCAGGAGCCACTGCGATCGCCGTCAGACCAACGGTAACGCTAGCCAGGTAGAAGATAGCAGGTTGGGGAGCAATGCTTCGCATAGTGGAATGAATTGATTTCTGAGTGGAATGTTATTCAAATCCTACGGCATTCAGGGAAATCACCACCAGGATTGGCAGGGAAGCCTAAAACATGATTCAATCAAGGGCGATCGTTCTGTGCATTACTATGACTTCAGCCGACGTTCTGCCCCAACTCCATGCCCAGCGTCACACCCTGGAATTGCCTCACATCCACCTGTCGTATTTAGAGTGGTTTCAAGGGGATGAACCCGTATTGTTTCTGCATGGACTAGCGGATAACGCAATGGTCTGGGCAAGTGCGGGAGAATGCTTGCGCGATCGTTATCATAGTGTTGCCCTCGATTTGCGGGGACATGGGGATAGTAGTAAACCGGAACAGGGCTATGCCTGCGACGATATCATTACGGATCTGAATGCGTTAATGCAGCATTTGGGTTGGGACTCCGCTCATGTTGTGGCGCACTCCTGGGCAGCAAAGGTGGCCTTAGTTTGGGCGCGGCAACAGCCCGATCGGGTGCGGAGTTTAGTCCTGGTGGATCCAGCCTTTATTAATAAAATGCCGGGATGGATGCGATTAACCTTTCCGTTGTTCTATCGAATTCTGTCATTTTTGCGAACGATCGGTCCGTTTGACAGTTACGCACAGGCAGAAGCCCAGGCGCAGCAACTGAAGCAATATCGCGGCTGGAGTCCATTGCAACAACTGGCATTTCAAGCCGGAACGGAACAAAAACCCAATGGACAGTGGGGCAGTAAATTCGTCGTGCAGGCGAGGGATGGAGTGTTTGAAGATGTGCTGAGTGTAGCGGCGCTGACGCAATCTCTGGATCTACCCACTCTGTTGATCCAACCCGAACTCGGACTCAATCGCACCTCCCGCCATTTGCAACCCTATCGCCGTTATTTGACCAATCTGACGATCCAAAAAGTTGCGGGCAATCATTGGTGTTTTTTAGGTGAACCGGAGGCGTTTAATCAAGCGATCGTTCCCTTCCTCGATCAGCAATGCCAGTCCCAAATTGAGGGTTAACCTGGCTGTTGCAGATCTGAAGCTCATAGCTTGGCAGGTTGCAAGACGATCACCGCTCTGCAAAATCTTGTTGTTTTTCTTGAGGAACGATTAATCCTGATACAATCTCCGAATGTACGATAACGTTTGCAAGTTTCTCGCTGAAAGCTACAGTCAGGACTTTGCCCAATGGCTCTTAGGTGAACCCCTGGGATTGACACAACTCAGCCCATCGGAATTATCAGTATCGCCGATTCGGGCGGATGCGCTGATTCTGTTAGCTTCGGAACAGGTGATTTTGCATTTAGAGTTTCAGACCCGACCTGATCCTGAAATTCCCTTTCGCATGGTGGATTATCGTCTACGAGTGTATCGGCGCTATCCAACCCAGGCGATGCGGCAAGTGGTCATTTATCTCAAACCGACTGGTTCACAACTGGTACAGCAAACTACATTTGAACTGCCGAGTACCCGGCATGAGTTTGAAGTAATTCGGTTATGGGAAGTACCGATCGCCGAGTTGTTGCCATTTTCAGGATTATTGCCATTGGCAATCTTGAGCCGTAGTGAGGATAAAGCTCAAACCCTCCAGCAAATTGCTCAACGGATTGAGGCATTGCCCGATCGCGTAGCGAAAAGTAATGTAACTGCGGCAACATCGGTACTGGCAGGATTAGTATTGGAGAAAGCGATCATTCGGCAAATTCTGCGGGAGGAGATTGTGCAAGAATCGGTGATTTACCAGGATATTCTGCAACAAGGACTGCAACAAGGGCTGCAACAAGGACTGCAACAAGGACTGCAACAAGGATTAGAGCGCGAGGCAACCCTGGTGATTCGCTTGCTAAAGCGGCGGTTTGGCGCTCTCACAGCGGAGACGGAAGCTCACATTCGATCGCTCTCGGTTGAGCAACTAGAAGCCTTGGGCGAAGTGCTATTGGATTTTACCCAGCCAGATGAGTTGATCACTTGGTTAGAACATAATGTCTGACCTTTGCGATTGCCCCTTTACTAAAACCATCGCCCCCCAGCCGGAACTGAAGGGCGATCGCAGAAACTCTCAATGGCATGAATTAAGGATGGCTCAATCTTCCACCTCTGTGCCTGACAATCTCTAGTCGGTAATCAGAAGAAGAGAGAGGGATTAGCTCACCCCTAAAAGTTCCACATCAAACAGCAAGGTGGAGTTAGGCGGAATCGGACCAATACCGCGACTGCCGTAACCCAGTTCGGGAGGAATGACTAACTGGCGCTGACCACCCACTTTCATGCTGCCAACGCCTTCATCCCAGCCTTTAATCACTTGACCCACGCCAATCTGAAACTCAAATGGTTGCCCCCGATCGCGAGAGCTATCAAACTTCGTGCCATCCTGTAACGTGCCGGTATAATGCACTGTCACTTTTTGACCTGTGGTAGGTGTAGCGCCTGTCCCTTCCACAATATCCGTGTATTGCAGCCCAGATTCTGTTGTAGTCATGGTTTTTGGTGTTTCACTTGTTGTTGTAGCATCGGCGATCAAGGTTGGTGCTTCTGCGATCGGTGCTTGAGCTTGAACGACCGTGGCGGCAGTGGGAGCGATCGTCGTTGGCAGTTGATCCGCCAAGGCTGAACCACGATCGCCCAGCAGTTGCGATACGACCAGCACCAGTACACAAGCCAGCATCACGCCTAAACTGATTAAAATTTCCTTCAAAGTAACCCTCCTGATCAGAAATCCATGATCCAGTGATCACGGCTGATGGCTCGTTGTTCATTGTTCATTGTACAAAGCCTGTCGATCGAGAGGTGAGTGAGGTGAGGAGGGTGGGGGAGGTGAGGAAGACATTGAGGTTTGGTTTTTATCTCCCTATCTCCCTATCTCCCTATCTCCCTATCTCCCTATCTCCCTATCTCCCTATCTCCCTATCTCCTGATCTCTCACAATTGGCTAGCAACTGTCGGGCTAAGGCTAAATCAAAATAGGTGGCATTCCCCACATGACCGGACTGCACCTGAAACGGTCGATCGGGTTCGCCTAAATGATCCACGACTAGCAACGCTCCTGTGAAATCATGACTTTGGGTGTAGCCATTCATCGTAATCACGGCAGGTAAGCCAGCTTGACGGGCGGCGGTTAAACCAGCATCGGAATCTTCCAGCACTAAACAGTCATGGGGAGTCAAATCCATTGCCTGTAAAACATAATGATAGACATCGGGAGCAGGTTTCTTTGCCGGGACGATATCTCCGGCGGCAATCACTTCAAACCAGGCGGGGCTATCTACTCCCAACGTAGTTTCCAATAACGCCAGCACATTATCGGGGGCACTGGTGGTCGCGATCGCTAACCGAATCCCTACCTGCCGCGCCTCCTGAATCAGCCGCTTGATCCCCGGACGTAAGGGAATATTGCCTTCTGCAATTAACTTCCGATAATGGTTGGTTTTGGCTTGATGCAGAGCGGCTGCCCAAGTCGTAATCTCCTCGGATGGCTGAAACTCGGGACAGGCGGTATTCCGGTAGAGTTGAATTCTTTCCTTTCCGCCTGCTACTTTCAGCAACGAACCATATACTTCCTCTGACCATTCCCACGCTAAGCCTGCCGCTTCAAAGGCTCGGTTAAACGCCACGCGATGGGCATCTCTTTCCGTATCCGCGATCGTGCCATCGACATCAAAAATTAACGCTTGCAGACTACTCATGGGCGGTCAATTGGATCATCTGGATTAAATTCGGGATCACTCTCCATTGAACCACTCCCTGGTGTCGCTGGTGGGCGGGGTGGCTGCGATCGCTCCTCATTCGACAGCAACGACTTTAACCGATACATCGTCTGTTCAGCCGGACTGAGATTTTCGATCGTTGGATCCATAATTACCGGACTGGCGGGAACGATCGCCGGGGCAAAGGCAGGTTCTGGTTCGATAGTGGTGCGCTGATGCCAGCGATCGAGGACATCTTCCACTAACACCCGCCGAATCCAAATCTGCACGACTACCATTAAGGGAATTGCCAGTAACAATCCCATAAAGCCAAACACCGTCGCGAAAAACACCTGACCAATTAGCGTCACCGCAGGCAGCAGAGACACCTGTTGTGCCATCACATAGGGGGTGAGTAGATTACTCTCCAACTGCTGAATCAGAATATACAAGCCCAGGACTAGCAACGATTTGGCAAATGGATTATTGGGATCCAGGAGGGCGATCAGCATTGGTGGCACGACACTAAAGGCTGGCCCCAAGTTGGGAATAAAGTTGAGTAATCCGGCTAATACGCCTTGGGCAAGGGCTGCCGGAACTCCGATCAATGCCAAGCCCAGGGTGCTAAAGATTGCCACGACACTCATACTGATCAATGCTCCCACGACCCAACGACCTAAGGAGACTTCACATTCCAACAACACCGTATCCGCCCGCCGCCGATAGAACGAGGGAAACAAGCGAATAAAACCCTGTCGATAGGCGAGAGGATTGACTAACATCATGATCCCCAGCACCACAATGAGTAGGAAATTCAGCACTCCGCCCAAGGAACCGGAAAAGATCGCAAATGATCCCCCTAACACTCGATTAGCAACGGGTTGTGCCTGTTCAATCAAGTTATCGACAGTCGGAATATAGGTTCTAAACTGACTGGGAATTTGTTGGTTCCAGCTCAACACCAGGTTATTTAATGCCTGTACCCCCTTCGGGACTAAACTAATGAGTAACTGAAACTGTTGAATGAAGGGCGGCACAATCAGCAGAAAGAACCCGACGATCGACGCAATCAGAAATCCGATCGACAGCACAACCGCCACGGCTCGACGGAAGCCCACTCGTTCTAATTGCTGTGCTAAGAGATTTAAGCTGTTGGCTAAGACCACAGCCGCAAAGACCTGTAACAAAATCTGGCGAATTTCCCACAGGATATACAGGGAGGCTGCCAGTACCAGAAAACCAATCCAGTTACCCAGTTTCACAGATGAGCTCCAGAGCGAGACGGGAGGTGAGGCAGATAGGGAAGATCAGGCGGATAGGGACGATGAGGCAGAGTCAAAGCAAACCTCGATCTGAGTCCATCACTCTATTGAAGTTCGCTATAGTCTTTAGTTTTTAGTCCTCAGTCCTTAGTGTTGCACCCTGCTGTTGTCGCCATCGCCACCCGAATAGAATTGCCATTAGTATGCTAGGCGAGCAAATTGCAATTAGCACAGTTGATGTCGTTCCTGTAACGGGCAGGAAGGGCCCGCCGTATTTGATCGCGATCGATAACAGTGCCGAGAGAATAAATACTTTAAAAATAAAGCCAGTCATTCGGTTAACCATGAGCCAACAACTCAGCATTGTCTAACAAGTACGGTCATTCCGGTAGACAGTACGGCATCCCGCCCTCAGGCAATTGCAACGAATTCTTTACAATACGGGTAGAGCGATTCATAAATCATTAACGATCGCTATAGACAGGGTTGTTAGACCGTTAGTGGGCAGTGATCAGGTATCTGATGGCTGGGGACTAATGACTGACAACTGATCACGTAAGGAGCTATCCGCCCATGCCAGTTGAAAAAAATAAGCTCCCCATTAAAACGCCAAGACCACGGCAGTTTGGGGGTGGTTTGCTGATTCTACTCACGCTGCTGCTGGTGTTGAACTTTATTGTGCCGACCTTCGGTGCTCGTCCCGCCCAGATTGCTTACAGCGATTTTGTGGCGCAGGTACAGGCGGGTAAAGTCGATCGGGCGTTAGTCAGCCCCGGACAAATCGAGTTTACCTTGAAGCCAGAGGCAACGACCGATCAAAGTCAGCCCCAAGTTCCCCAAGTCTTTTCCACCACGCCGATCGCCACTGACTTAGAATTACCGAAAATTCTGCGGGAGAATGGCGTTGAGTTTGGTGCTCCCCCGCCCAACCGCAATGGTTGGATTGGCACACTCTTAAGTTGGGTCGTGCCTCCCCTGATCTTCTTTGGCATTTGGGGTTGGATCATTAATCGTCAGGGAGGTGGCAATCCGACGGCGCTAACCGTGGGTAAAAGTAAAGCTCGGATCTACTCGGAAGGCAGCACCGGGGTTAAATTTACCGATGTTGCCGGAGTGGATGAAGCCAAGACCGAACTGCAAGAGATCGTCGATTTCCTCAAGAATGCCGATAAATATACCCGGCTGGGAGCCAAGATCCCTAAAGGGGTGTTACTGATTGGGCCGCCGGGAACGGGTAAAACCTTACTGGCGAAAGCGATCGCCGGAGAAGCGGGAGTTCCCTTCTTCAGCATCTCGGGTTCTGAGTTCATCGAATTATTTGTCGGGGTGGGAGCCTCTCGCGTCCGGGATCTGTTCGATCAAGCCAAGCAAAAAGCTCCCTGTATCGTCTTTATTGATGAACTCGATGCCTTAGGCAAATCTCGGGCTCAGGGTGGCATGATGGGTGGCAACGATGAACGGGAACAAACCCTGAACCAATTGCTGACTGAAATGGATGGCTTTGATGCCAACACGGGAGTCATCATCATTGCGGCAACCAACCGTCCGGAAGTGCTGGATCCAGCCCTGCGTCGTCCCGGTCGCTTCGATCGCCAGGTGTTGGTCGATCGCCCCGATAAGATTGGACGGGAAGCGATTCTGAATGTCCATGCTCGCACAGTCAAATTGGCTGATGATGTCGATTTAAGTAAGATCGCGATTCGCACCCCCGGATTTGCCGGAGCCGATTTAGCGAATTTGGTGAATGAAGCGGCACTTCTGGCAGCGCGGAATAACCGTCCGTTAGTGATTATGGCGGACTTCAATGAAGCGATCGAACGGGTGATCGCTGGATTGGAGAAAAAATCTCGCATCCTCAACGATATGGAAAAGAAAGTCGTTGCCTATCACGAAGTTGGTCACGCCATTATTGGCGCATTGATGCCGGGAGCTGGGAAAGTCGAGAAGATCTCGATCGTCCCTCGGGGTGCAGGGGCATTGGGTTACACCCTCCAGCTCCCGGAAGAAGATCGCTTCTTGATGGCAGAAGATGAAATTCGCGGTCGGATTGCGACCTTACTGGGGGGACGATCGGCAGAAGAAGTGATCTTCCAGAAAGTCTCGACGGGTGCCAGCGATGACATTCAAAAAGCCACCGATTTGGCAGAACGTACCGTCACCCTATATGGCATGAGCGATCACCTGGGGCCGGTTGCCTTCGAGAAACCGCAAGCCCAATTTCTGGAAGGCTATAGTTCACCGCGCCGCGCGGTTAGCCCCAAGGTGACGGAAGAGATCGATCGGGAAGTGAAGGATATTGTCGATCGGGCGCATCACATCGCCCTGACGATTCTGGAGCAAAACCGGGAGCTACTGGAAGAGACGGCTCAGGAACTCTTGCAAACCGAAGTCTTGGAAGGCGATAGCCTGCGAGCTAAGCTGAATCAAGCGATCGCCCCAGCCGAAATGGAACAATGGCTCCTGACTGGAAAACTTCCTGAAGATCTGCAACTGAAGCAAACCACTTTGGTTTAAGCCTGTAGAATGCTAGGCGGCAATTCGGGAGAGAACGGCTAATCACCGACTCTCTCGATTGCTAGAACAGTACATTTGTTCTAAGATAATGGGAAGCGCGATCGTCCGTTGGCTAATGGGGGCGATCGTTTTTTATGACGATGCACTACTGTGATCCACGATTCACAACAATGAGTTGTGCCTGTAAAGATGCATTGCCAATCAATGATTGATGAATTCGGTTTGCTAGCCTGACGAAATTAAGATCTTCTGAACAAACGACGATTCCAGCATGATCAGCGCTCAACCGATGAAGTTGTTTAAAGTCACGGCGGTTAATGGTTAGCACTGCCCGTTCATTGGCGATCGCAAACGCTAACACTTGGGGATCAGAAAACCCAGCGTTGCCCGATTCCTGAACTGTTAAAACATCATGCCCCAGTTCTCGTAACAGTTCCACTACTGGTAATGGAAACTGTTCATCTGCATAGAGCCTTATCATTAGCTCTCTTGTTCTTGCAAAGCTAATTCAATCTCGTCTAAATACGCATCTGCGTATGCCCAAATATTCACTAAATCTGCTGCGCTTAACTGAGGATAAGTCTTCAGCAACTCCGCATCCGTGGCTCCCTGACGACGTAGGCTAACAAATAACCACACTGGTAAGCGTGTATGTTCTAGGCACGCATCACCCCCCATTACGCCAGATGTTTTGGTAATTTTACGTCCCGCATGACTGAGCGTTTGGGTCAAAACCTGAATGGCGGCGGCTTTTTCAGTCGGAGTCAGAGATTGGAGTTGAGCTTCCAGGTCGGCTAAAGTCATTTGTGATCACAATGGCTAAGGTCGCTTGCTTTCAGCCTAACTGATCTCCCACAAAAAAATCGCCCTGAGTGTCCGTTCACTGGGGCGATCGTGGGTGATGACTCTCTACAGTTGTGAGTGCGTTAACCAACGCAAACAATCTCTCGATTGGGAGGCTCAGCGGATTGCGTCCCTCGGTAATAGTCCTCAGCACTAAAGGCATCAACTTGAATGGCATCATTGCGGGCAAATTCAGCCTGACAGACGATCGTCGCTTCGGCTTCTGTAATCACGCCAGTTTCGTAGGCGATCGCTAGCAGACGATCGGGTTTACCTTCAGGTAGTTTCCCAGCCCGACTGGCGGCTTTGATTTTCTGCAATACCACATTGGCTTGTTGTGCCAGATCTAGGGCGTGTTCCAGCCGTCCCAATGCCTGTTGTTGATCAGTAGGAATGTAGATGCCAGCCGTCAGACGATCGCGGACAGTCCCAATCTGCTGTAAGCTTTGCGCTACTTGACTACCCAGATGATCGGATGGCATAGACCCGATCGGATTGAATCGCCACCAGGCTAACAAGGGTTGTCGCAGTAATCCTAAAACTGGAATGTCTAAATTACTGAGAATTCCGGCGACGGCTTGCTGAATTTGCGCCAAGGCATATTGCATTGCCCAATGGACGAGGGGTAGATCCTCCGCTTGCCGACCTTCCGCTTCAAATCGCCGTAAGGTCGCTGTGCCCAGATATAGCCAGGTGAGAATATCGGCAAATCGTCCCGTCAATTTTTCCCGTCGCTTCAGTGAACCCCCAAATGCCAGTAATGCTACATCGGTTAAGACGGCGAAGGTAGCGGATGCCCAGGCGAGTTTGCGATAATACCGCGCTGTGGCTCCGGAGACAGGCGATCGCGCTAAATACCCGCGTGACAGATTCAACATTACGGCTCGAAACAGATTGCGGATCATCGATCCGATATGTGACCAGAAGGCACGATCGAAGGCGGGAACATCACTCTGGCTCAAGGCTTGAATTTCGTCATAAATGTAAGGATGGCAGCGAATCACTCCCTGCCCAAAAATCATTAAGGTGCGGGTGAGAATGTTGGCTCCTTCTACGGTGATCGAAATCGGGGTTGCGGTGTAAATGTTGGCGAGTAAGTTCCGGGGGCCACGACAAATCCCGGAACCACCGAGAATATCCATGCCATCGTTGATCATCTGGCGGGATAATTCCGTGGTGCTATATTTGGCGATCGCGGAAACCACGGCGGGTTGTTGCCCCTGATCGACGGCTCCACAGGTATACAGTCGGGTGGCATCGACCATATAGGCTAAACCACCAATGCGAGCCAGGGGTTCCTCAATTCCTTCAAACCGCCCGATCGACAACCCAAATTGCTGCCGCACTACACTATGCGCTCCCGTCACCCGCGCCACTAATTTCGCTACACCCGTACAGGTGGCTGGGAAACTAATCCCCCGTCCGGCGGCGAGACTTTGCATCAACATCTTCCAGCCCTGTCCTGCCTGCTCCACACCGCCAATAATGTGATCGATCGACAGGATAACGTTATGCCCTTCCGTGGGCGAGTTGTAGAACGGCACACCCATTGGATCGTGACGTTGGTTAATCACCACACCCGGCGTATTAGTTGGGACTAAGGCACAGGTGATACCTAAATCCTGACCTTTACCCAGTAAGTTCTCTGGGTCGCGTAAACGGAAGGCTAATCCCAGTAAGGTGGCGATCGCGCCTAAGGTGATGTAGCGCTTCTTCCAATTCAAGCGCAGATACAGGTTGCCATCTTCACCCCGGAACACTTCTCCATGCGACGTGAGACTAGCGGCATCTGATCCGGCGGTGGGTTCGGTTAAGGCAAAGCAAGGAATTTCTTCGCCCCGAGCTAATCGCGGTAAGTAATGGGCTTTTTGTTCTGGTGTGCCGTAGCGCAGTAGTAGTTTGGCAGGACCCAGGGAATTGGTTACGCCAACAGTGGCGACATGGGTAAAGGAGCGTGACGCTAACTTCACCATCACCGAACTGTACGCTAGATTCGAGAACCCCAGCCCCCCATACTCTTGAGGAATCATCATGCCGAAGAACCGCTCTTGCTTGAGATACTCCCACACTGGCGGCGGCAGATCTTTACGCTGGTAGATCTCCCAGTCCGTTGCCATCTGACACACCGTTTCTACAGGACCATCCAGAAAGGCTTGCAACTCTGGCGACACTTGGGGATAGGGCTGATCAAGCATCCGTTGGAAGTTTGGTTTACCTGTAAAAAACTCTCCTTCAACCCAAACATTTCCCGCTTCGATCGCCGCTCGTTCCGTCTCCGAAATCTTCGGTAATAGATTCATTGCCTGAATCGCTTTAACAATCCAGGTCGTGACTAATTTCTGCCGCACGATCGGAATATTTAGGATCAAGGCGATCGCTACAAACGGAATCCAGAGTGCGATCGGCGGATTAGCAACCGCTAAAACTCCAGCAAGATAAATCGTCCATAACCACAGTGGCGAACCAAAGTAGCCAAAGCAGATGAGGAGGGTGAGGAGGATGGGGAGGGTGAGGAGGATGGGGAAGGTGAGGAGGATGGAGAGGTGAGGAAGCATGATTTTGTGCTCCTGAAAGCTAAATAGGGAAAGATAGGGAGGGAAGTTAAGGCAGTTGGGGAAGGTGAGGGGGATTGGGAAGATGCGGTTGATTAAAAGCCATGAGGATTTGGCGATCTATCAGATGGCGTTTGAGGCGGCGATGCAGATTTTTCTGTTGACGAAAGCGTTTCCGGTGGAGGAGAGGTATTCGCTGACGGATCAGATTCGGCGATCGTCTCGCTCTGTATGTGCGAATCTGGCGGAGGCATGGAGAAAGCGGCGTTACCAAGCGGCTTTTATTGCCAAGCTGAGTGACTGTGAAGCAGAAGCGGCTGAAACCCAGGTTTGGTTGAAATTTGCAGTCAAGTGCCAGTATTTAGATCGAGACCAAGCAAAAGCTCTGTACGCCACTTACAACCAAGTTCTAGGAGGTCTAGTGAACTTGATTAACAACCACCAAACCTGGACGTTATAACCCCATCCTCCTCATCTCCCTCACCTCCCTCATCTTCCCCATCGCTAATCTAAATCATTAAATTCTCAAACACCCCAGCCGCGCCCATGCCACCACCAACGCACATCGAAACGATGCCGTAACGCACTCCACGCCGTTTCATTTCGTGTAATAAGGTGGCAGTCAGTTTAGCACCGGAACAGCCGAGGGGATGACCTAAGGCGATCGCGCCACCGTTGACATTAACGATGTCTTCATTCAGTCCTAAGGTGCGGATGACAGCGAGGGATTGAGCGGCAAAGGCTTCATTTAGTTCAATCAAGCCAATGTCATTCAGCGTTAAACCGACCTGTTTCAACACTTTGGGAATCGCTTCCACCGGGCCAATCCCCATAATTTCAGGAGCAACTCCCGCGACCGTAAAGCCCAGCATCCGCGCCATTGGTTGAATGCTTAGTTCCTGCACCTGTTTCTCGCTCATGACGATCGTGGCGGCGGCACCATCTGACATTTGTGAGGAATTCCCAGCGGTGACTGTACCTTTAGCATGAAACACAGGTTTTAGTTGCGACAAAGCTTCTAAGTTGGTATCTGCCCGTGGTCCTTCATCGGTAGCAAAAATGATTTCGCTCGTTTCTGCTTTACCATTCACGTACTGTGTTTCTCGGACGGTGACGGGAATAATTTCTTCCTTAAAGCGTCCGGCTGCGATCGCGGCGACGGCTCGTTGATGCGATCGCAAGGCAAAGGTATCTTGATCGGCACGAGAGATTTGGAATTGCCGCGCCACGTTTTCGGCGGTTAACCCCATGGTGATGTAGGTTTCTGGGGCATCGGCTAACAGGTCAGCATTCGGCAAAAACTGGTGTCCGCCCATTGGAATTAGGCTCATGGATTCTACTCCACCTGCCACCATCACCTCCGCCTGTCCAACCGCGATCGCTTGATTCGCCATCGCGATCGCCTGTAAGCCCGAGGCACAGAGGCGATTCACTGTACAACCGGAAACGGAATCTGGTAAACCCGCTCGTAGTCCTACCACTCGCCCCAGGTTAAAGCCCTGTTCGGCTTCTGGCATGGCACAACCTAAGATGACATCATCAATCTGATTGGAGACTAATCCCGAAATTTTCTCGATCGCGCCTCGCACGACGGCTGCCCCCAAATCATCGGGACGGGTGTGGCGAAGGGTACCACGCGGCGCTTTACCGATCGCCGTTCTAACGCTGCTAACAATGTAGGTGCTGTTCATAAGTCTGTAGTGATCTAGTTCAGAAATGTGTGATCCGTAGGGGAGGTGGGGAGGTGGGGAGGATGGAGAAGGTAAGGAGCTGTCTCTTATACACATCT
>NZ_JBLZFZ010000043.1:0-57292 GCF_050753385.1 Pantanalinema rosaneae CENA516 | reverse complement strand
AGATGTGTATAAGAGACAGTCCCTATCCTCCCCACCGGCTACCTCAGACCTCTGGATCGCCTCCGTCGTCCCCCGGCAAACCCAACTCTGGCAGGGCTATCCGCAGGCGCAATTTATGACCCTAGACCAGATACCTCTGGCAGGGATATATCCCACGTTGGGCATCGATCGCGCTCTAGCCGTTTGGGGCGCGATCGCTACGATCGGCAGCCCAGTGTTGGTGATTGATGCCGGGACAGCCTTAACGTTGACGGGGGCTAATGCTCAGCAGCGATTGATCGGAGGAGCCATTCTACCCGGACTCCAATTGCAATTTCAGAGTCTGGGACAATCCACAGCAGCCTTACCTGTAGTGGATTGGCAAGATGCGATCGTCTTGCCGTCTCGGTGGGCAACGAGTACGCCAGAGGCGATCGCCAGTGGCATTTTGCATACCGTCTTGGCAGGTCTACAAAATTTTATTAATATATGGTGGGAGGAATTTCCGGCGACTCCGGTGGTGTTTACAGGCGGGGATGGCGATCGCCTGTACCGCTACCTGCTAACGCAAATGCCAGACTGGGCAGCGAAGTTAACCGTTGATCCAAATTTAATTTTCTGGGGAATGCGAGCGGTGCGACTAGGCTAAGGTGGTCAAACCATCAAAATAGTCCTGTAATTGCTGATCATGATCGTGGGAAAGGGTCCCGATCGGTAACATGCTGGGGGGGAAGGCCTGCACATCTGCCACTTCCATCTCGTCTTTAATCCGCATCACACCCTGGGCTTCTACTTCTACAACTACACAGATCGAGTGAATCCGGCGATCGCGCTCGGGGGAAGAATAAATGCCAACCAGACGGCGGATCTCAGAGACTTCTAAGCCAGTTTCTTCCTCTAATTCTCGATGAATGGTGGTGGTAATATCCTCCCCCCAATTCACCATGCCTCCCGGCAGTCCCCATTTTCCGTTATCTCGACGTTGAATTAAGACAATTCGACCATCTGGCAAGATGGGAATAATACTGGTTCCTGTCACGGGATGGCGAAACAGGATACCCAACACAGTTTGTGCAAAATGCCACAACCGACGCATAGGCTAGAGTGCTACCACAAAAACCAAACAATATGGTACTAATACACGACCCAGTTGCACTGTTCCTCACTGGAAGGTCAGAGACAAAACCAGGTAAGGCAACTGAGCTTGGTGATGCAACCGGAAATAGGATCGACCCAGGTAGAGCTCAGGTGATATGAACAGTCATCGCTCTAGGGAAGCGAGATCTGCTAAGACCTCTGCCGCATGGGATTCGGGTTTCACCTTTTTGTAGACTTTTTCGATCCTACCATTTGGATCAATGATGAAGGTTGTTCGTGTAATGCCCATGTATTCCTTACCCATAAACTTCTTCAAGCCATAGCACCCATAGGTGGTTGCGACCTGTCCCTCGGCATCCGATAACAGAGGAAACGGTAACTGAAACTTATTAGTAAATTTCGCATGGGATTTGGCATCATCCGTACTCACACCCAACACCACCACACCTTGCGCTTGCAAATCGGGATAGCTATCCCGAAATCCACAGGCTTCCTTGGTACAACCGGGCGTGTTATCGCGGGGATAGAAGTAGAGGACTACTCGCTTGCCCCTTAAGTCCACTAATTGGACTAGATTGCCCTGACCATCTGGCAAACTGAACTCTGGAGCCGGATCACCGGGATGAAGTGCCATAGGATTACAGCACCCCTTTCGAGCTAGGGATGGTATGGGCACGACGGGGATCAACTTCGGTTGCTATCCGCAGCGATCGGGCGAAGGCTTTGAAGGTGGCTTCAATAATATGGTGGGAGTTAATCCCATCCAGTTGCCGAATATGGAGGGTCATCTGGGAGTGATTGACCAGTGCCACAAAAAATTCGCGAACCAATTGAGTATCGTATGTACCAACTCGCTGGGTTGGGATGTCTAATCCGTAACTCAGATGGGGACGACCCGAGAAGTCGAGCGCCACTTGAATTAGGGCTTCATCCAAAGGGGCGAGAAAATGACCAAAGCGGACAATTCCTTTGCGATCGCCCAGTGCTTGCCCCAATGCCATCCCCAGGGTAATGCCCACATCTTCATTGGTGTGGTGGTCATCAATTTCCAGATCACCCGTTGCCTGCACATCCAGGTCGATTAAGCCATGTGAGGCAATTTGGTGCAACATGTGATCCAAAAACGGAATCCCTGTATTGGCAATACATTGTCCACTGCCATCCAGATCGATCGTCACTTGCACATCTGTCTCACCTGTTTTCCGGCTCACAGAAGCGTTACGGTGGGGCAGGTTCAGGCTTGGGGTTAGATTCAAAGGTCGATCGCTGGTTTGCATCAATTCAAATTCCGAAAGCTCATTCCTCTATTATTAACGCAATTTGGCTACCCATAAACCTTGCATAGCAGTGATATTGAGGATTTATGTAAGGGAACTTTAAGAAGATTAGTCCCTCACCTCTTAGCTGATATAGGAGTAATCAAATGGATAAGGAATCCGTCACAGTCAAAGTAGGCTCTATTGGTGATAAACTTTGGAATTTAAGTTTTCAAGTTGCCCTTACAGTAGAAGATAAATGGTATTTGGATATATTTGCTCACGATCCAATCAATATGAGAAAAGCTCCTATTTTGATAAGGTTAACCGAGCATAATTACCAAAGCTTCAAGGAGTTAATTCAGAAAACAGATGAAACTATTGTCCAATTACGGGAGAACAGGCAACAGAACCAACAGAAATTAATGGAACAGTTACGATCGCTGCCGACTGAACAATTATCATCGCTAGGAATCAATCCTGAATGGCTAAATTAGTTAGTCTTTAAGAAGACTATTACAGTGCTGTATAGTCTGGTTGTTCTTCAAACTTTGCCGGTGTACCATCGATCGAATCCAGTAAATCTCGAATGTAAGCTTCACCTTGAGAGATTCCCGCTTTTTCAACGATCGCTAATGCCTTGCGATAGGCTTCAGTGGCTTTAGTTTTATCCCCTAAATATTCGTGGTGCTGTCCCACTTCTACCAGAAATAAAGCGGCGACTTCGGGATGCTGGTGGAAGCGGTGAGTGGCGGCTTGCTGCAAAATGTCGATCGATTTTGGGTAATCCCCTAATTGCCAGTAAGCATCACTTAAATAATGAATCGCTTTAATTTCTAAATCCTGATTGTTGGCTGTCTTGGCTAGGGTAATGGCTTGTTGATAAAACTTAGTGGCTGGTTCCGGTTGCTGTTGGTTATAGTAGGCTGCTCCGATCGATAGAAGCGTAGCCGTCTCTAAATCTTGATCCTTTTGTTCACGAGCGATTCTTAACAGTTGGGGATAAATTTCTAAGGCTTTAGCATAATTCTCCTGAGCAAAGTAAGCGGCGGCTAAGGCATTGAGTGCTTGAGCGAATCGGCTGCGATCGTGGCTCTGGCTTGCCAATTTCACAGCCATTTCTAATGTCTTGATTGCCTGAGAATAATTTTCTAGATCACGATAGGTTTCACCTAAAACAATTAATCCTTTGACTTCTAAGTCGGAATTTGTCATGGAGCGAGCGATCGCCACAATTTTTTGGTAAGACTCGATCGCTTTTGGAAAACTTTGAAGGGCTGCATACACATCGCCTAAATTGCCCAGGGCTTCAATTTCTCCTGCTAGATCGCCAATCTCTTGATAAATCAAGATTGCTAATTTCAGAGTTTGTAATGCTCCACCATAATTCTGCGCTTCGGATTGGGTAATGGCTTGCTGCACCAAGCGATCGGCTTCGGCTTTCCGGTGCGACTTTGCCTGTACCCACGGGATTGTTTTAGTAGTAGCTATTGCAGGTTTTAGAGGTGATCCGCCGATAGCTTGTACGGGGGTAGCTAATGGGGCGATCGCCGTTACACTCAACAACGCCATACCGCCAAAAATTGAGCGCTGAAACAGAGACATGGGGTGAGCACTCCTTAAGGGGCGAAGAATTGCCACCAGATACAATTGCACTTCCCACAATTCCTGAATCATTTCTCTCTAATCAGCAATAAATTAGATGGTGTAAATTTTGGGGGTGATGTCGGAGAAAAATGTGATGACCATACATGTATTTTTGGCAGGGGCAAGTCGCGGGGTAGGACGGGAAATTGCTCATTGCTTAACGGCACAGCAGATTCAGGTGACGGCACTGTTACGATCGCCGGATGCCCAGCCGGAATTAGAGGCAATGGGAATTCGGGTCGTCATGGGTGATGCGCTGGATGCCGGGGCGATGGATCAGGCTATGCAGGGAGAACCGATTCACGCCGTGATCAGCACGATCGGGGGATTGCCCCAGGAGGGTGAGCGGTCTGACTTCAAAGGCAACAAGCATTTAATTGATGCGGCTGTGAAGGCTGGAGTACCCAAATTTCTTCTGGTGTCTTCGATCGGCAGTGGCGACAGTGTGGTGGCATTACCGCCTCAAGCGTTGCAAACCCTGGCAGAGGTGCTGAAAGAGAAGGAACAGGCAGAACAGCATTTAATCCACAGTGGGCTGACCTATACGATCGTGCGTCCCGGTGGGCTGAAATCGGAACCGGCAACGGGCAATGGGGTGTTAACGGAAGACTATCGAGTGGCTGGCATGATCCATCGCGCCGATGTAGCAGATTTAGTCTGTCGCTGTCTGCTGTCCGATCTCGCCAATGGGAAAGTCTTGTCTGCGGTCGATCGCAACATGTTCTACGGGTTACCCGAATTTGAAGAGTTTAAAGTGACTGAAACGGCTTAACCCATTTTTGCCCTAGTGCCCAGTCTAGAATCAGCCGAACGATCGTAAACAGCAGGATACTTTCGCCGATCATCAACACTAACGGCAACCAGGCAGTTTGGGGATGGGCAATATCTACCTGTGCTAATCCTCTGACTAAGCCAAATGCCAATACTGCCCCTGATTTCAGGTGGGCATTTTTGTCCTGGCGAATGATATAGCGATAGGTCACACCAAAGAGGAATCCCGATAGTTTGGCGATCGCGCCACTGATCACTAAACTGACAACGTTTTGGGCTGTCGGCAAACCAGTTATGTCTGGCAGTTGGCTGGCGAGGATGCGATCGTTGCCCAACACAATTAAGCCAAACGCTAGCGCAGCGGCGACGGCTCCCAAAATCCCGGCTTTCAGGGACTCAATCCGCTCTGTGAGGTCAATCCTGACCGCATCCCTGGTCAAATTCGTATCCTCTGATCGTTGCATCGTCATGCCGTATAGCTCAGTGATTCGTCGTGATAGTGCCGCTGCGATCGATAGTCTAATCCCTAATCGGTTCATTTCATCGGTTTTCGATCCATTGCGGCGACGGCGATTCACCGATACCACTTTGGATTATGATCAACGATGGAGTCATTTTGTAACGGCTATTTCACAAACTGTCATGGATATTCTCACCTTGGGTTGGGTTTCACTGTTAGTTGTCTTCACCTTCTCCATCTCGTTGGTTGTTTGGGCACGCAACGGGTTCTAAATCCTAGTGTTTGCTCTGGTCAAAGTTAATTTGGCAGACCGCTAGTTTTGGCAAATTCAGGTATTGCTGGACTTTAGACGATAGACATAATCATGCCCATCTCATCAATGGTCTATCGTCTGGAGCCTATTTTGCAGTCTTAAGGGTCAAACGGTACTGTGGAAAGTTCGTCAGTTTTTAGTGTTTTGGTCATTGCGGCATTTAGCATGTTGGTGCTAGTTACCGGTGGGATTGGTTACCTGACACTGGCGGAGTGGCGCGATCGGCGGCGGCAAGATCGCGAAAAGCGGGAACAACAGACACCCGCCAAGGGCAGTAAGAAACGGCGGTGACTCCACTGCCCCGTTCCAGCCAATCGCCGCTTTAAAGTTAGTTTAAAGATTTACCAAACTTTTATCAGGAAGCTGACTTGCGCGGTTTCTAGGTAGGAAATAATACCCAGGCTTTGATACGATCGCTGCTGAATAGCCATCCCACACCCTAACAGTAACCATGAGTCAACACCCAGACAGAATTGCTCCCCACGGTGGGCAACTAATTAATCGCTTAGCGTCTGATGCCCAACGGCAAGAATTTTTAGATAAGGCAGCCTATCTACCCGTAGTCCAGATCGATCAACGAGCGGTTTCTGACTTGGAATTGATCGCGATCGGGGGTTTCAGTCCGCTCACCGGATTTATGGGCCAGGCAGACTATATCCGGGTCGTGAATGAAATGCACCTGGCAAACGGCTTACCCTGGTCGATTCCGATTACCCTGTCTGTGACTGAAGAGGTTGCCGCTCCCCTGAAAGAAGGGACTCTGGTACGACTGGATGATACGGAAGGTCGGTTTGTTGGTGTCCTAGAGCTAACCGAGAAATATCACTATGACAAGCGACATGAAGCCCTGTCCGTCTACCGCACCAACGAGGATAAGCATCCCGGTGTCGCTGTGGTCTATAAGCAGGGTGAAGTCAACCTGGCAGGTCCGATCTGGTTGATGGAACGTCATCCCCATCCCCTGTTCCCCACCTATCAGATTGATCCGGCGGAATCCCGCGCGTTGTTCCGGGATAAAGGCTGGAAGACGATCGTCGGCTTCCAAACCCGCAATCCCATCCACCGGGCGCATGAATACATTATTAAGTGTGCGCTGGAAGTGGTGGATGGCTTATTCTTACATCCACTTGTGGGGGCAACCAAAGAAGATGATGTCCCGGCCGATGTGCGGATGCGGTGTTACGAAATTATGTTGGATCACTACTTCCCCCGAGAACGGGTGATTCTGGCAATTAATCCGGCGGCGATGCGGTATGCCGGCCCTCGGGAAGCCATTTTCCATGCCCTGATTCGCAAAAACTATGGCTGTACTCACTTCATTGTGGGTCGGGATCATGCGGGGGTCGGTGACTACTACGGTACCTACGATGCTCAACATATTTTTGATGAGTTCAAGCCGGAAGAACTGGGCATTACACCCATGAAATTTGAGCACGCCTTCTACTGCACTCGCACCCAGCAAATGGCGACAACCAAGACCAGCCCCAGTACGCGGGAAGAACGGATTCATCTGTCTGGAACAAAAGTGCGCGAAATGTTGCGTCGGGGCGAACTACCCCCGCCAGAATTCTCTCGTCCAGAAGTGGCGGCGGAACTGGCGCGTGCCATGCGGGCAGCTTACGAAGATCTGTTTCAGGACTACGCGATCTAATTGAAGCCACGATCGGTCAGCGAAAATTCATGTTCCCATGACCGATCGCTAATTCTCTGCAAAATTTCGATCGCAACGCCAAACCCCTATCCCCCATACCTGCTAGGCTGATAGCTGAGGCGGATAGCAGACGGCTTACCCATGAGGCGACGGGCGTTTTTACAGCAGACTGGATTGGCACTGGCAACCTGGGGTGCGAGTGGTTCACTTCTATGGCAATACAGCGATCGCTACCAACAGGTGCTAGCGGCTCCCACGGGGCGGAAGTTGGCATTACTGGTTGGCATTAACCAATACGCGGCGAGTGACCACCTCACGGGCTGTGTCACTGATGTGGAATTACAACGAGAATTGCTGGTCGCCCGGTTTGGCTTCCAGCCAGAGGATGTTTTGCTGCTCACGGATCAGAAGGCGACTCGGCAGGCGATCGTGACAGCCTTTACCGAGCATCTGATGCCATCCGTCCGTCCGAATGATGTCGTGGTGTTTCACTTCAGTGGCTACGGCAGCAATTTAACCCTCGGAGATGTCAACAAATCATCACATAATAGTTTGGTCGTGGCGGATGATGCAGTGACAGGCGGCGATGTGCCATTGGTGAATGATCTGTTGGAAGCAACACTCTGGTTACTCCTGCGATCGCTGCCCACGGATAAAGTTGTGGCGGTATTCGATACAGGCTATACCTATCCTGGCACTTCGTTACAGGGCAATCTGCGGGTGCGGGCAAAGTTGAATCCCTCTACGGCTCAACCGATCGCGGCAGAACTAGCCCTTCAGGAACAACTGTGGACTCAATTAATTGCCAACCGCCGAACGAGCGCGACCCGATCGGAACTTGCCTCGCAGCCTCCCGGTCTGGTTTTGGCAGCCACTGGTGACGGACAGGTTGCCCTGGAAGCCAAATGGCAGGGGTTCAGTGCTGGACTCTTTACCTATGCCCTGACCCAAACCTTGTGGCAGGCTACCCCCGCAACCACCTTACAAACTAGCTTCCGGCGAACCGCAGAACAGGTGCGGCGGCGAGTCAGTCAGCAACAACCGGAACTGAAAGGGCAAAAAAGTCAGGATGCGACCCGATTGCCCTATCCACCGAGTCAGTTAATCACATCAGGAGTCGATGGGGTCGTAGAAGCTGTCGAAGAAGGGGGCAGAGTGGCTCGGCTGTGGTTAGGCGGACTACCGGCGGCGGTCTTAGAGCAGTATGGAACCAATTCGTTGTTACAACTGGCGGAACCACTGGCAGGTGAACCATCCCCACCAACCCTGCTGCAAATTACCAGTCGGGAAGGCTTGGTTGCCAAAGCCCGAATTTGCTGTGCTAGTAATGAGCTAGAGGCAGACTCGTTTCCCCTACAAGCCGGACAGTGGGTACGAGAACAGGTGAGGGTGTTACCTCGTAATGTGGGGTTAACGGTGGCGATCGATCACACCTTAGAACGGATCGAACGGGTGGATGCGATTAGTGCATTATCGGCAATTCCGCATGTATCCTCAGCGATCGCTGGCGAGCAACCTGCCGATTATCTGTTTAGCAAACTGCAAAACCAGGAGTTGACTCAAGTGGCGGCTCTTCCTTCAGCCGCGATCGCCAGTACCACAACTCCAGCGAACATCAGTGCCAATGGGTACGGGCTGTTCTCCTCCGGGCGGGATACGATCTCCAGTACGGCAGGGGAGCGGGGAGAAGCGGTCAAAGTTGCCATTAAGCGGCTGGCTCCTACCCTCCAGACCCTATTAGCCGCAAAACTACTCAATCTCACGGTGAATGAGGCTACGTCGCAGTTAGGGGTACGGGTGACATTAGAAACCCTGACTCCTGAGCCCCGATCGCTGGTGCAGCAAGAAACCTCCCGCGCGGCTAATATCCCAAGCAGTAGTAAAGAGTCGTTGCTGGGACGGGCGGCTCCGGCTGAGCCTGGACGAATTAATCTGACGATCGGGAACCGCATTCGTTATCGAGTCGAAAACTTTAGCCCCTCTCCCCTCTACATGTTGCTGTTGGGCTTGGATAACAGTGGCGCGTTCTTCTATCTCAATCCCTTTGATCCCCAGGTGGCAGATCCCGCTACCGCCGAACATATTGCGGTGGGCACTACCCTGATCCTGCCCGCCACGACATCACCGTTTCAGTGGATGTTGCGCCATCCGGCGGGGCTGAGTGAAAACTATCTAATTTTTAGTCAGGCACCCTTTACACAGACTTTAGCAACTCTGGCAACGGGAATTCGTCCCAGCCCCGATTCACCCGCCCTGAATGTGGTCGTGAATCCGTTGGATGTGGCTCAGGCAGTGCTCCAAGATCTGCATCAAGCCAATGGGGCAACAACCTACCCAATTCCTGTGCCCCCCGATAGTGTGGCATTGGATGTCAATGTTTGGGCAACCCTACGCTTTGCTTATCAGGTTGGGTAGAGAACGCTTGCATATTGGGTGTGTCTCCCTGCCAGGACGCGATCCATTCCAGCACCAATCGATTCACTTCCTCAGGACGCTCATCATGGGGACAGTGCCCTGCATTGGCCAACTCGACTAATTGCAAATTCGGGTTATAGGCAGCGAACTCCTGGGCCAGGTAAGTGGGAATCATGCGATCCTGTTGCCCCCAAACCAGCAATAGCGGAATTTGCAGTTGGGGTAACAGGGTTTTCACCGGGGGACCAAATTTGACGCTGGTCATGGATTTGAGAATGGCACAAAAGGCCTGAGCCGAACCGCGATCCTGGGCGGGACCGACCAAAATATCGATCAGTTCATCGGTGACAACATCCCGACTGGCATAGGCGATCGCTGCCCAGGGGCGCACAACTCTCGGACGGCTAACGATCCGAAACAGGGGTTTTAACAGCCAGGGTGAGGTAAACAGTCCTTCGATCGCCGCGACGATCGGACGCACCGCCTTAGGGATCATCTCTTCCCGCACCGATGGATCCGGTAGGCTCAACATCACCACACCCTGCACCATATCGGGATACTTCGCTGCCGCCGCTAAACAAATCAACGACCCGATCGAGTTACCGACGAGAACTACTGGTTGGCGAATGAACGTTTGCCAGAAGTCATAAACCTGCTCTACCCAAAAGGCGGCATCATAGGGAGCCGCGGCCTTTTCTGAAGCCCCAAAGCCCAGCATATCCAGGGCATAGACGGTATGGTGTTGTGCCAGTTCGCTAATATTATGTCGCCAATGCCCGATCGACGCGCCAAAGCCATGCAACAGAATTAACGGCGTGGAACTTTGGGAATTGGGCGATCGCACATAGGTATACCGGGTCTGCCAACCCCGCCACACCCAATCACGCTGACTACCCACTCGCTGCTGCCAGGGAATGCTACTCGTTACCATGACCTCAAATTCAGTCCTAGGGATTCTGTTTCTATTCTAGGCGCACTCCCACTGCCCCACCTGACCCATCTCCCCTACCTGCCTCATCTCCCCATTGCTGCCAAAACTTGGATTTCCATTAACAATCCGGCAGAAATCGAAAGAGAGTGGGTAGAATGACAGGTACGACTAATAATCTGAACGCTTTGGAGCTATACTATTTACCTTCTGAAGTGTTCTTTGAAGCTTGACGACAGGTTCCGCAGTCTTTTCTTGACCCCTGGTTTTGTGTGGATTCAAGCCCTGCTGAGGACTAGCCATTCGTTGTCAACCCCTACTCTGTAAACTATTTACTGCCTGTGACTGACAAAAGACCAAACCGCGACTTACCAACCATCAACGAACGCATTCGATTTCCGAAAATTCGAGTCATTGACGCTGACAATACCCAGTTAGGGATTATGAGTCCGCGTGAGGCCCTCCAGCTAGCTGAGGAAAAAGAATTAGATCTGGTTTTAGTCAGTGATAAGGCAGACCCCCCGGTTTGCCGCATTATCGACTATGGTAAATATAAATTCGAGCAAGAGAAAAAAGCTCGGGAAGCGAAGAAGAAGCAGCATACGGTTGACGTTAAAGAAGTCAAAATGCGCTACAAGATTGAGGAGCATGATTATAACGTGCGCCTGAATCAGGCCAAGCGGTTTTTGAAAGATGGGGATAAAGTCAAAGCCACCATCATGTTCCGAGGTCGCGAAATTCAACACAGCGACATTGCTGAAGATTTACTCAACCGGTTGGCTGGAGATTTGCAAGAACTGGCAGAAGTGCAACAGGCTCCGAAAAAAGAAGGGCGCAACATGATGATGCTGCTAGCCCCGAAAAAGTAAGGATCAGGATCAGGGGATGGGTTGCTTAGTGGGTTCCCGCCCTGTCGATCGCCCATTTCCCTGGGTCGTTATTTGTCCCAGCTCGGCTATCGGTAAAACTTTTTGCCACTAGTGTCGGAAGTGTATCTAAAATGAAAGCCATTCCGGGCATTCTAGTAACGTGCTACTACTTAGCGCATTCAGGGACATGCTACGACACGGGAAGCAAATGTTGAATGGGACTCAACCACCAAAGGCAAATTAACGGCAACTGGGGGCAGAAACTATTACAGTGGGTCAATCTCCGACCCGAGGAGAGTGAGCGAACCTTTCTGATGTTCGCCTTCTATACCGTCACCTCGATCGGGTTAGTTTGGCTGGAAGCGAGTACGATCGCGCTATTCCTGCGGGAATATCGGGCAGAAACTGGGTTGCCCTGGGTCTATATTGCCAGTGCGGGGATCGGCTCTGGGCTGGGGTTTCTGTATTCCTGGTTGCAGCGCTATCTCCCATTGCGGCGCGTTATTGTGATTATTGCCGTGTTAATGGCACTCCCCTTAATTCCGTTTTGGTGGGGCTTAAATAACTCGGAGCAGATCTATTTTTCTACCATGCAACTGGCGGGCATCCAGTTTAATCCCTGGACAGTCAGTTTGGTTGCCGTCACGGTATTTCTGATGCGCCTGTGGTTAGAGGCAATCTATGTCTTAAATGACCTAAATACCTCGATTACCGCCAATCAGTTATTTAATATTCGTGAGATTAAGCGCACCTTTCCCTTAATCAGCAGTGGCATTCTGTTAGCGGATGTTCTGAGTGGCTTTTCGCTTAAACTCCTGATTGATCATGTGGGGTTAACCAATGTCGTGATCCTGGCTTGCCTGATGATGCTGATCGGCGCTGGCATCCTATTTTATTTAAGCCAAAAATATCAGCAAGCCTTTCCCGAGTTTTTGTGGCGACGATCGCGGGAAGAACGACAGACGGAATTTACCAATCGCACGATTCGCGGACCGCTACGCTTTTATGTCGTTCTACTGTTTGTCTTTTTTATCTTGGCGCAGGTGCTGTTTCTGCTGATTGATTTTCAGTTTCTCAGCCAGTTACAGGAGCAAAAAACCGAGGATGAGGTGGCGATTTTCCTCGGCTTCTTCAGTGGTTTCCTGGGCATTTGCGAGTTAGGAATGCAATGGTTAGCCTCTAGCCGCGTGATTGAACGGGCAGGTGTGTTTGCTTCGTCGGTGCTACTGCCTGGGGTAATTGCGGTGCTGGGAACCGCTGTGATGGTAGTCGCTGGCTTTGGCTGGGCGCAAATTCTATTTGGTACGCTCCTATTTCTCAAGTTTCTGGATGAATTGCTGCATTACACCCTATTTACCAGTGTGGGGCCCGTCCTGTTCCAACCGATTCGGGAAGAATTACGCAGTAACATTCAGGCGATGGTACGGGGAGTGGCTGATCCCCTGTCTACCGGAGCGACGGGACTGGCGCTATTAGGGCTTGCCTGGATTAGTACCAGCACTCCGATCGGGGAGGCGGCGCTGAATTGGGTGTATGCCGCGATCGTGATTTTGGCGATCGTCTGGGTCTTCACGATTTATTTCCTACAAGCGAAATATGTCGGGCTGCTCGTGATTAGTGCGGAACGGGGGCAGTTAAGTGGGGATGCTGACCTGCGGGAGCTGAAACGGGCCGTTGCCGAAACGTTGGATCGACCCGAAACTGAAGCCAACAAAAAATCCTGTATTGAAGTTTTAAGCCAACTGGATCCCAAGAATGTGGGTGAAGTATTGGCTCCAGTGTTACTGAAGCTTTCCCCCGCGCTTCAGCGTAAAAGCTTAGAGGTGATGATGGCGTATCCCAGTACCGCCTATCTATCTCCGATTAAAGCATTGATTGAGCAAAATCCGCCCCCCGACGTGCTAGCAGTGGCTTTGCGGTATGTCTGGATTACCGAGGAAGAACCGGATATCCGCCAACTTAAGCCCTATCTGCGTCCGGAAGTGGATCCCGTCGTGCGGGGAACGGCAGCGTCACTGATGATGCGGCGGGGCAATCCGACCCAGAAAGCTGAAGCGACCAATACCCTGCGCCGGATGTTGACCCACAAGAAAGAGCGGGAACGGGTGATGGGGTGTCGGGCGTTGGGGGAAGCCGTCTATCTCCAGGCGTTGCGAATTTATATTGAGCCATTATTGCAGGATGAATCTCTGCGGGTGCGCTGTGCCCTGTTGGAGGCGATCGCTGCCACCCATTTGGAGGAATTTTATCCATCTTTGCTGCGGGGCTTGCATTATAAATCAACTCGGGAAGCCGCCATGAAAGCGCTAGTCCGGCTGGAAAATGATGCTGTACCGATGCTAGTTAGGGTGGCGGAGGATATTCATAAACCTGATTTAGTTCGGCTGTATGCGTGGCGGGCGATCGGACAGATTGGGACAATTCAAGCGGTGGATGCGCTGATCTCTCACCTGATGACCGCCTGGGGCAGCGATCGGCGCAGCCTGCTCAAAATTTTGCTGGAAATTCCGGACGATCGCGGGATTGAAAGTGTGCTGAAGCGGTTGGGACGGAGTGGGATTGAACGCATGATTGATCAAGAACTGATGTTCATTGGTCAAACCCTGGCAGCGCTGCTAGATTTGGCACCGGAGCAGGTGTCGTTGCAGGAGGCGAACCTGCTGCGGCGAGCTTTGCGGGATTTGCAGGGAGATGCCAAGGAGCGGTTATTTATGCTGATGAAATTTCTGTATCCGATTGGCTCGATTAAAGCGGCAGCGTATAACCTGCAATCGAACTCCCATACCAACATGGCACAGGGGCTAGAAATTCTTGACAATACGCTGGATATCCCGAGTAAACGGGCATTGTTAAGTATTTTGGATAACAACTCTGACCAGGAGCAATTACGAAGTCTGGCAGAAATTGTCACCTATGAACCGATGACTCCGAGCGATCGGCTGCGGCGGTTACTAGATCTGCGGCATTTCCTGTCGGATTGGACGTTGGCATGCTGCTTTCAACTGGCTCGACGGGCACACTGGAGCTTAACGGCGGATCAAATTCTGGCGTGTTTGCGCCATCCCCGAGGATTTGTGCGAGAGGCGGTTCTAGCTTATTTATGGATGGCATCGCCCCGCGCCTTGCAAGAGTTGTTACCTATGTTGAAAAGTGATCCTGATCGTCTGGTTGCCGATCAGGTCAAACAAATGATGCAAAAGTTACAGTCTAGCCAGAAGGGGCAGCGAACAACGTTGGGGCAATCCTCCGCACCGCCTCGACCACCGGATGGACAGCCGCGTCATCTGCCTGGGCTGGAACCAATTTAGTCATACTGGGAGAAATGAGTATAGTATGGGCGAGGAATCTGGGGATAATAACTCTAGCGGGATGACTCGCCACTTCGTTGCTATCGGGTGCGTGCCAGGACACTTGCAATAAATCTATGCTCAACAGCTTTCAGCGGCTATTGTTTATTCGGGAAGTCCCAGTCTTTAAGGAACTGCGAGATGAGTTTCTGGCAAGGCTGGCCGCCGTTATGGATGAGCTATCGTTTCCCGCTAACCACACGATTTTTACGAAAGGGCAGGAAGGGCGATCGCTGTATGTGGTAGTGTCTGGTCGAGTGCGAGTTCACATTGCCAATCAGGAGATTGTCCAGCTTGAGCAGGGACATTGTTTTGGAGAAATGGCATTGTTTGACGCGGAACCACGATCGGCTTCTGTCACAACCCTGATTCCCTCAGATTGTTTGGTGTTGACGCAGCAACAGTTGTATGAAGCGATCGAAGAAAACCCTGCGATCGCGGTCAATATTATCCGAGTGCTGTCTCACCGGATTCGGGATCTGAATCAAAAAGTGAACATGCTACAACAAACCGCACCCTCTGCGCCAACTCCGCCCTCCCGAATCTACAATTCAGCCCATCTCAGGTAACAAACTGGCAGATCAGCTTAGCCACCAGGATGCGTCCAATCCGGTGCTAAGGTACGGACTCGTTGTAGCCGTTGCAGAATGCGGTGAGCCAGATCCACTCCCGCGATCGGTTTACATAGGTAGTCATCTGCCCCGGCAGTAAAGGCTCGCTTCTGGCTGTGGTCATCGGTTAGCGCACTCAGAAACAAAATGGGTAAGCGTTGCCAATCAGGATCACTCCGAACAAGTTGGCATAGTTCAAACCCGGTAATTTGAGGCATGAGGGCATCCATCACAATCACATCCGGAGTCACGGTCTGTAACACCGTCCAGAACTGTTGTGGTTCAGCCAGAGCTGTGATTTCAAAATCCCAGGGTTTCAGTAGCGCCGATAAGGTACTTAACCAGGTTTGATCGTCATCCACCAGAATCACTTTTGCCGATCGCGCCGTTTGATGCAGGAATTGTTTGATATGAACGATCACCTGCTGGGGCGACATGAGGATGTCGAGAAACAGTGGGCTACCCTGCCGTACAGCCGCTAAACGATCGCTCAACTCGCGGCGATCGCAGAGGACAACGATCGGTACGTCTGGGTAGTGGGTCGCCAACCCCGACATGACGGTGGTGATAGAACGGTTAGATGTAATGCGAAGGAGGATAACGTCCGGCGACATCACTTGGGAGGACTGCCATCCTGCCATTTCCCGCTCCTCGGATGTGGTAATTTCTGTTTGCATCCCGTATTCTGCCGCGATCGGGGTAAGGGATTGTGCCAGGTCAGCCTCCAGATCGACCATTAACATTCGTAAGGTAGGCTGATCCAATGGGGAAGAGAGAGAAAGAGTGGTTGTCTGCTCAATCTCTTGCTGAAGCTTTGTCACCAATGGGATCAACTTAAAAGCCTCTGGCGGGGGCAAGGGAATTTGCAGTGCCAGATGATGCTCCAGGTGGCGGCATAACTGCATTGCTTGAGTTAACCCGAAGATGCCCAATGTACCTGCAAGCTTGTGGGTGCTCTGTTGTACCTGCTGTTGTAATTTGGCAGTCCAGCGATCGACTGATAGGACTTGGATAGTTTGCTGAAGTTCGATGATCTGCTGCAAACACTTGGGGCGGGTGGTAGTCCACGTTTGCTGGAGAAACGCCAGGTATTGGTGTTGGGCATCGGCGGGCGGTGTATAGGAGTTGTTGTCAGTAGGCTGAGGAATGGTTAGTGCTGACTCTGCCACAGTTGACTCTGGGGCTTTCAGGTAATAGCCGCGCCCATGAATCGTAGAAATCAGATCAGGAGGGGCGCCTGCGGCAACTAGCTTCCGCCGAATCCGCCGAATATGGGAACGCACAGTCGCTTCCGCTGGAAATTCGGCTGCCGACCACAGGCGATCGAGAATTTCTTCGGTACTCAGAACCTGCTGGCTTTCCCGCAATAACAGTTCTAATAATTCATATTCCTTGGTGGTTAAGCTGAGGGGGCGATCGGCATAGGTGATTTGGCTGGTACTGGGGTTCAAACATAAGTCGCCCCATTGCAATAACGGAAACGGTTGGGCACTGCCTCGACGCAATAATGCCCGCACTCTCGCAATCAGTTCCGCCAGATCAAAGGGTTTCACCACATAATCGTCGGCTCCCGCATCTAATCCCTGGACTTTTGTGGTGCTGGTGTCCTGGGCTGTGAGTAGCAGAATTGGCGTGGTGTAACCGGCGGCGCGAAACCGTTGGCATAAACTAATCCCATCTCCCTGCGGCAGGATCACATCCAGCACGATCAGGTCGTACTCGAAGGTAGAACCATAGCTCCATCCAGTTTCGCCATCTTTGACGGCATCGACAATGTAGTGATGATCGGTCAGGCTTTTGGTCAGGAGCTTGACTAAAACATCATCATCTTCGACCAGGAGGATCTTCATAGCGATGGTTACCAATGAAGAATCTTGGCAATTTGTCCAGGCAAATCCAGGGAGTTAAAGGGTTTAGTGATCACTCCACTGACTCGTAGATCGTTGAACTGTCGTCTCTCAGCCGTTTGGGCTTTAGCGGTTAACAGAATGACGGGAATATGCTCTGTTTGAATATGGGACTGAAGGGCTTTGAAGGTGGCAATCCCATCCATATCTGGCATCATCACATCTAACAAAATGGCATCTGGTTGTTCCCGTTGTGCCGTTTGAATGCCGATCGTGCCGGAACTGGCGGTTAACACTTCCCAACCTGCTGCCATTTTGATGCCGAACTGGACAACGGTTTGAATCGCTTCTTCATCATCAATAATCAAAATCCGTTTGGTCGTCATAGGCGAGCGATATCACTCAGGCAAGGCTGGCAAGGTGAACGAAAAAGTGCTGCCCTGTCCCAGCCCACTTTCAGCCCAAATCTTGCCATCATGTTGTTCAATAATTTTACGACAGATGGTTAACCCTAAGCCTGTGCCCCCTTTTTTGCGGGAATCAGACGAATCCACTTGTTGGAATCGTTCAAAGATTCGTTCCAGTTGATCCGCCGGAATTCCCTGTCCCTGATCGCGCACCTGAAACAGGGCGATCGGCGGGGGGTAGGGCAGATTCAGTTTGGCGCTGGAGACGGGTTGGACTGAAGACACCTGATAGCGAGAGGTGATCACGGTATGGGTAATAGATTCCACCGTGAGCCAGACGGTTCCTCCAGGAGCGGAAAACTTGATGGCATTACTGAGTAGGTTAATCAGGGTTTGCAGAATATAGTCGGAGTCCGCCCAAATTGACAGATCCAGTGGCTGGGTCATCAGCGTGACTCCATGCTGGTCTGCCATTGCTTGCATGACTTCCGTTGCCCGGATCATTAAGTTAGCGGCATTGCACACCTGCCGATCCATCACCACGTTGCCCGATTCAATTCGCTGCAAATCCAATACATTATTGACCAATCGGACTAAGCGTTCCGTACTGTCATCGGCGATCCCTAACATTTGCTGCCCACCGGGGGTCAATGCGCCTAACCGTCCGGTTGCCAAAATTTTCAGGGCACTATGCAATGAAGTCAGCGGCGTTCGCAGTTCGTGGCTGACCACAGAAATGAACTCATCTTTCATCCGTTCGATCGCTTTACGATCGCTGATATCGCTGGTCAGGGCAAAAAAGCCCTTAACCACCTGCTGCTCATCCTGATGGGGAATATAAGTGACATTGACCGATCGCACACTGCCATCATACAGAACAATCTCATTCTCATAGGTCACAACTTGTCCCGCTAAGGTGGCTTCTACATACGGTCGCATCCGTTGATAGCAGTCCGTTGCCCAAACCTGTTGCAAATGCCGACCCCAAATGGCTTCGGGAGCCTGTCCTAGCCAATCGGCATAGGCTTGATTGTTAAACCGATAGTTTTGCTGGTCATCCACATAGGCAATCAGAACGGGTAGTGCATTGGTAATCAAACGCAGTTGTTCTTCACTTTGCCGTAGCGCCGCCTCCGCTTGCATACGATCGTTGATTTCCTGTTGCAGATTGCGATTCACCTCCTGCAATTCCGCTGTCCGCACTTCCACTAATTCTTCTAACCGTTCCAACAATTGGGCTTGAGCTAAGGCAATGCTGATCTGGTCTGCCAGTTGTTGCATCAGTTCTAACTCAAAATCAATCCAATGCCGGGGACTGTTGCACTGGTGAGCAATGAGCAAGCCCCAGAGTTGATGTTGGGCATTGAGATCGCTGGGTGGCTGGGAGTTGAGATTTTGCAGGATCGGGACAATCAACTTGGCTTTGATATTGAATTGATCAACGAACTCCACTAAGCAGTTGGCTAGTCCGGCGGTTGGCTCATGCACATCGGCGATCGCCCGCACCCGTCCCTGGGCATAGAGTTGCTGATAATCGAACGGAAACACTTCCTCCGGGAAGGACATCTCCAAAATGGGTTGGTGGTCAGGCAAAACCGCTTCACTGATCGCTTTACCCGTCCCATCGGGGAAGACCTGATAAATCAGGACGCGATCGGCGTGTAAAATGCGCTGAACTTCTGTGACGGTCGTATGCAGAATTTCTTTGAGCTGAAGCGACTGCCGAATTTTGAGAGTGACTTCCGAAAATAGCTCAACTCGTTGCCGTTGTCGCCGTAGTTCATCCTCGGTGGCGCGTTGGTGTTGGCTAATATGGCGCAGAACGAGTAAATGGGCAGACGGCAATACCTGAGGGGTCAAGGTGTATTCCACGTCTAAACATGTGTCTGTAGTAGAGCAGAGAGTTAACCGGCCGATCGCGGGCTGTCTAGCTTGCAGGAATGGCTCCAGTAGAGGGGCGGTGTCCTGAGTAATGGTGAACTCGGAGATACAGCGTCCGACTAACTGTTGGCGGGGTGTCTCCAACAGTTGGCAGATAGCTGGATTAGCATCGATAATTCCCCCCCGATCGTCGAGCAAGGCGATCGCATCTATAGCCTGTTCCAGGAGGGACGGCAGCGATCGAGGGGATGACTGACGGGAGTTTTTACTGGAGCGGTTCGGGTGCCCAGAGGGCGAAAATGGACGAGGAGAACGCTTAGCCACTAAAAATCACCGCAGAATTAATAATTCTGATTAAATAAAAATCAAAGCTTTCAGCTTGATCTCATTCATATCACAAATGTTAATTCGGTGCGGAGCGATTGACTCGAAAGCCAGGAGCTTAATCACATGTTGCGGTAAGTCGGTTATCGGAATGGTGCTAGGATTGCCATGCCGCATTGCCAGATCGCGAGGAGACAAAATTTTGATCGATAGCGTAGACGGCAGATCATCAGGCAACTGGGTAATTGAATCCGAATCGTTGATTAACCAGGATGAGGGGCAATTCTGATGGCAACTGATTGTCAGGGCAATTGAAAAATCGAGTTATAGCGTCATTGGCGCGATCGGGGCAATATCTGGGTCATAGCCACCAATTTGATTAGTGCGAAGTACCCAAACACTGGCTCCATGTTTGAGGAAAATTTTGACTACCGTATCACTGGCAAACCGGGGTAACATAGTCCGCCAACTGCCTAATCCCATCATCAGGTTATGCAAGGGGTGATCTTCCAGGGTGCTACCCAAGTTGAACTCGTTCCGTTCCCAGTCAGCGCGTAAACTGCCAAACGCCTGTAGCTCTTGTTGCAGGTCTTTATTCAGTGCCAGTAATTGTTGAAAGCGGTGTGCTTGATCCGGATGATGTTCTGCCCATCGCTGTAACCCTTCAGCATGAGTCTGCACACTCTGCTCAATTTGCTGCAAACTGGCAAATAGTGCCTGATTGGAATCCTGGGCACAGTTATTGGCTGGCCCAACATACGTACCGCCTGTCCCATCCCCGGTGCGATACCGACTGGTCATCACTTGCAGTTGCAACAGCATTAACTCTAGCGGGGTGCGGCGCACTCCATTGGTTTCGTAATAACTCGTGAAGGCGGGATGTTTGATGATGATGTCACAGACAGGGCGGTTGCCTACCCAACCAAATTGCCGATCGCCCAAATAACGTGACCAATGCAAGGTTCCAGCAATTAAACCATCTGTGTTGTGGGTATAGACCTGGTGGTAGCGAATATCGAAGCGTAATTCATCACTTAAGGGATCTCGGATGACAGTAGCTAACCCATAGGCAAAGTGCCCAAAGAAAATCGGTGTAGCGGCAGCCGGTTCTTTCTTTTTGCCACCAATACCGCCATAGACATGCATCAACAGCGCCCGATCGCCCTCCTGCCATTCATCGATCGCGGCTTGAATTGCGGCAGACGATCCGTTCGAGCGACAGGTACATAAGACCGAGGAAATTTTGCCCTTTTGCGCGATCGCATCTGCCCAAGCCCGTTGACGAATGTAGTTGTAAGCCGCTTTTCTCCCAAAGATCACCTCATCCGGTTGCAACCGAAACAGGGAACGGGGCGCGAGGGATTGCACCACAAATTGACCTCTGGAATTCTGAGTGCCATAAATATACCAACCCATTTCATTCAGAGGTGATTTTTCCAGATCCCGCGTGGTGGATGGAGAACTCCCATAGCCCTCTGACACCACCACCTGGGGCAATCGCACGATCGCCGTCGCCCCATCAAACTGCCGAGATGTTGGATTAAAGTGAACCACCTGGAATTCATCAATTCCCCCAGCGATCGGTTGGATGAAGCGAACTAAAGCATAGAAGCGTCCGGTGATCTGGACGGGTTGACTGGTGATGTAGAGGGACGTTGAAGATGCGGAGGATGGGGAAGGTGAGGAGGGTAAGGAGGATAAAAGCAGATCTCCCCTATCTCCCTCTTTAACCTCAACGGGATCATTTAGCATCACCACAATGTCATCTTCCGGACGGGCTCCAGCTAAGGATTCCAGCGGATCGACTTGTAACCAGTGGTTTAAGCGATCGGGATGAACTAAGCCGCCATATTTACTGGTGTAGGAGGCTTCTGCACTGAAATGAATGTCCTGCTTCACTGCCGTGACTAATTTCTGAACTCTAGGATCACGGCTCCAGCGTAGATTGACGATTTTGCCGACGAGATGTTGATGCTGGGCATCGGCATGATAAACCTCAAATAACGCACCTTGAACATGGCAACGATCTGCCAGTTGAGGGAGAATCAAGCGTCCCATCCAGGGGGCGATCGGCTGATACAGGGAAGCGGGAAGGGATTGGGGAATTGGGTAAAAGGTAGGACGGTTAAAGTCCGCCTGCATGTAGAGGCTGTAGTTGCTAGGTTGTACCGCAGTCAGATCTTCATCTGGCAGTAGCTCGCCTTGAAGAATGGCGTTGATGGTGTCGATCGTCTGCTGAAGCGAACTGCGACCATCGGGTAGAATCAGCTTGGGGTCAAGAATACCCCCCGGAATCTGATGCCCCACGGGTCCCATATCAATCAGCGAGATCTTGCCTCGCCGTTTGGCGCGGTTCCAGTAGGACAGGAAGAACAGTTTCCAACGTCCGGGAAACATGATCGGCCCAGCCGGCTCAACGGTATCCTTTTGACCCACTAAATGGTACAGGTGTTCGAGTTGCAGAATATTGTTATTGCCGCTAATTACCCCGCCCAGGGAGATCACATCCACTGGCGCACGCAGGGCTTGTTTCAGGTAGGGAGCACTGGCACAGGACATTTGTCCCCCACCGCTATAGCCAATCAATGTCACTGGGACACCACTACCCGCTTGATAGCCGTTTTTAATTAAGCCATTGTAAACCACCTGCGCAATGCCCTGGTTATACAGAGGTCCATAGCGTTTATCTGCCGACACCCCCACCATAATCACATTCCGGAAATTGACCAGATACCCCAATAGAGCCGCAGGATTGGTGTAACGATTGCGATCGGCAAGTTGCCACAAAAAGGCTAACGGTCGGTCTTCATTCAAGGGATTATTCATCACCGAATACACCATCAACCCCCGCACTAGCGCGATATCCGGTGGTAACGTGGGGCCGAGCGTATCCAAAAACTCTTCCACATCCGGGAGGTATTTGAAGTCAGATTGACAAATGCCATCGAGATACACGAGATAGCGAGAAACTGTCGTGGTATCGGCGATCGGGGTTTGTAAACCGCCTAAATTCACCGTTGTATCGACTTCATCCTCATACCAACCTGCCCACCAACCCAGGGTTTCCAGGGGAGCCAGCAATCCAGCAACCACGATCGCAATCATGCCAATCCACACCAGATCAAACACAAACCGAGTGAATTTGGAGAGATCGTTGTACCAACCAAACCACCACTCCCGCAGGGGACGGAAAAACACAATCACGATGTAGGTGAGAATGGCAATGCCAATTAATCCGGCGATCGTTTTTCCGGTGCGGCTGATGTTGTTGTGCCTCTGGCGAACGGTGGATGAGGCAGATGAGGAGGATGAGGGAGATGAGGAGGAAAATGCAGTTTCTCTACTTTCCCTACCTCCCCCACCTACCCCACCTACCCCACCTTCTCCCACCCTGGCTAACTCTGTCTGCCGGGTGTTAATAATCTGTTCCCGCAGATCGTCTTGCCATGCGGCGGAGGTATTTTGCACATGCTGGCGATAGACATCCATCAAATCCTGGCGATTGGTTGCGAGATCAATTCCGGCGGCTTGATTCAGTAGCCATCGACCAAATTGAGCAATGCGCTGCCCAATGGTTTGTTGCAGGATCTGAAGCACAATCCAGCCCCATATCACATAGGTAAAGGCACGTCCTAGCCCCGTAGTGGTCAGGGTGGATAAGCCAACCACCATTGCCAACAAATGCCAGATTGACAAACTGGTGAGGATGGGGATGCCTAAATGGGGCATTGCTCCAAAGAAACTGAAGATAAGCGGGGCATAGCTGATACCCAGAACAATCAACAGGGTTCTCGGTTCCACAGGGGCGGCGGTGCGGGACAGGAGGATAACTAACCAGGTGCTAAACACCAGAAAAAAGAATCCGGCGGTAAATAGCAAGGCGTTGATTCCTAAACTCAGTACAAACCGAGCGGGTTTAACTCGATTAATGAAGAGAGTGATACTTTGCGCGATCGCTTGAGACAGACCCGCCAACAGGACAATGATCGTGGTTAGGGTTAAACCAATGCCCTCGTTCGCAATGACAGCTTGAAACGCTTCAGCATTCAGTGCAAACACATAACCCAGGATTTCCCAGAAGCGATCAAGAGCAATAGGTGTCATGGAAACGTGATCCTGATGAAACGGAAAGTATCAGTGAATCCGAGGTAGTAAATCTCTAGCGATCGGCACTCATTTAGACCCCGATCGCTGTCTAGCCGCATGGGCAAGTAGACAACAGGGATGATGGGCGGAACAGCTTCCGCAACCCTAATAGAGTGGCTATACCCAGCTATTGCAAAAATATAAGGAATTAATCGAGATGCGTAGAAAATTAAGAGAATCTTCGTTTATTCAGCCCGTTCACAAGGATTAATTCGCATCATTGAGGGGATCGATGTCGTGAGGATCGATGACTGGCTTGGCTACATTGGAATCAGGTGGTAGGGCTGCGATCGGTGGATCCATAGCCTCTGCTCTTAACCAGGCGGCAATCATCCCCGCGATCGGAATGGATAGAAACACACCTAATAATCCTGCAACCCGTTCCCCAATAAACAGCGCTAAAAATAATAAGACTGGGCTAATTTCCAAAGCGTTGCCCATGACTTTGGGATGAATAAAGTTATCTTGAATTTGTTGCAGAACAATACTGCCGATGATCACCCGTAAAGCGAGTTCCCATCCCTGGGAAGCAAACACAAGTGTGGTAATAATTAATACCCCCAGGGTGGCTCCAATCCCCGGAATAGCATCTAATACCCCTACTACTAAAGCGAGAAATAACGCATATCTCACGCCAAGTAGGGTGAAGACGAGATAACTAGCCGTTGAGAGAAACAGAATTAATAGTAATTGCCCTCTGAGAAACCCTAAAAATGTATTTTGAAATGTATAGGCAAAGCGATCGCGGGAACCAGCGGGAATCAGAGTTAAACAAGCCGTCCAGATCTTATGACCGTCAATTAGCATATACAAACTAATGACCGTCGTAAAAATGACAGTGAAGACGCTAGAAAATAAATTTTGAATAATGCCTAAACCGGTCCATAGGCTAGATTGCAAGGTTTGAATAACCTGCTCCAATCGCAATGTTTGTAAAACTTCGTTAAATGGTAATTTGCGAGTGGTCAATGTTTCCACAATTTGAGTCAGTAGCCCTTGCCCTTGGGTAATCACTTGCAGTCCCAGGGCTGTGATTAGGGCAATCAAAATGCTAATGGTGGCAAATGTGACAATCAAGATGGCAATGCCTCGGGGCACATACCGCGTTAGCCATTGCACCGGGTAGTTGAGGAGTGCCGCAAAGATGGCAGCGGCTGTAAAAATCGCAATTACATTGTGGAAGTAACCAATCAGAACGACGATCGCCCAACTACAGGCAAACAGCAGCAGAAATCGCAATAGGCTAGAATTATTCAGATCTTGCCACAGACTAGTTTTAAACGGTGAAGTCATAACATACAGCCCATTCAGAGCGGTGACGCAGTGGATAGGTAAGTCAGACATTGGCATAGAACCAATGTTTCCTGAATGTATCCCAGACTGGATTCAAGATCTCATGCGATCGGTGGAATCACACTAAAGTTATAGGCGACGGCAAATAAGGTAAAATATCCTGCCATCAATCCTCTACGGTTTTAGGAACTAGGGTATCGTCGGCTGATCCGATCGTGCTTCTGATCACAAAAAGAAACCAGAAACTACTGAAACTTAAAGTATTTAATGTTACTTCAATTCTACTCCTGACGATCGATTGAAAATGGTTTGAGCATTAGTATACTGCTGAACCTTGCCAGATGAAGCAATTTTTCTCTATAAAATGAAGATTTGAGCTGCTTTTGATCTCAACGGGTTAGTTAACAAACTATGAAGCAGATTCAGTCAATCAAAATCTTTAAAGATTTAATTGGAAAATTTTAGTGATAGGCTGTCTATCAATCCCCTTAATGGCGTTTGTGTGTAGTGACAGATGAGACAGGGAACGCAGATTCCTAAAGCATCTTAGATATTAAGAACTGCAAAGGTTGGCGACTGCTCCGTCTATGATGCAGTTTGATTTCAGGAATACCTTTCTCTTCACTACAACCAAGCAATTTTCTAACTATTGAATCTTGAGGAGTGCATAGATTATGACCGGCTTTCTCATTGCAGTTGTAATTACGGCAATTAGCTTACTCATTATCTCTAAACTGCCCACAGGTGTAGAGGTGGAAAATCCGGTGATTGCGTTAATTGCTGGAGCGATTATTGGTGCGTTCAATGGTTTGTATAGTCTGTTTCCTAACTGGTTTCAAGGCACACTCGCGGTTCTCAGCTTAGGGCTAATTCCCCTGATTGGCAGCATCATCGTCTTTGGTTTAGCTGCCTGGTTGGTACAAGGATTCCGCTTACGGTGGGGAATTTGGAGTGCCATTCTAGGGGCGATCGCACTGGCAATTATCAACTCTATCTTGTTCTTTATCCTGCGCCAGATTAACTTGTTGGCAGCGTGATTGAGGGACTCAGTAAGGGGGATCGGCAGGTTCATCATACCCACACATCCCTAACCGAGGCGAATTCACCAACGGAATGGGATCACCATAATTATCATGCGGATGGGTTGCGGTATGGGCATCACATAACGTTCCCCCCGGTTATTTTACTGACTGTTCTGGCTACCCGAGCGGCAAGACTAGGGAATCACCACGATCGGAGAAATAATTGGGTGAAATAGTAGGTATTGCCCTGCCGCCAGATGCCAATTCCTGTTTCCTGATATTCCGATCGCAGAATATTGGCTCGATGTCCGGGACTATTCATCCAGCCGTTCACAGCCGCAGGCACAGGTTGGGGAATGTTGGTGCTGGTAAACAGATTCTCACCCACCATGCGATAGGCAATTCCGGCGGATTCCACCCGTTGTACCATCGTGTCTCCCTGGGGACTCTGGTGAGCAAAGAAATTCTGTTCTGCCATCCGGCGACTGTAGTTACGGGCAACCTGTGCCAATTCTTCATGCTGGCGGAGTTCACTGAGTCCCTGCTGCTGGCGAATGGCGTTAATGCGTTGCCGCACCTGCTCCTCCATTGCCGCCGTACTGACAGACTGGGCGGGAACAGGGGACTGCTGCGATCGGGGTTGGCGTGGCGGTAGTAGGGAGGGCAGTTGATCGGGAAATTGCCGAATCGCTTCACATGCCGTTAGCCCGATCGCCAGGAATACCAGACCGATTAAACTACCGCGTTTCATCAATTAACGAGTACCCGTTGTAGCCGTTTCCGAGGCAGTGCGAGAAAACAGTTCCAACATTTCCCGATTAAATGCCGGAATATCGTCGGGTTGGCGGCTAGTGACCCAATTGCCATCGACGACGACATCTTGATCCAGCCATTTGCCCCCCGCATTCCGAATGTCATCCTGGATGGTGTGGTAGCTGGTCAGCGTCCGTCCTTGCACCAATCCAGCCGAAATCAGTTCCCACGGGGCGTGACAAATTGCCGCGATCGGTTTGCCAGTTTCCTGGATGCGTTTCAAGAACGCTTTAACGTTGGGTAGCACTCGCAACATATCGGCATTGAGTGCCCCACCGGGGAGTAATACGGCATGGTAGTCATCGGGATTAGCTTGATCAATTAAGCCTTCGGCAAACACCGTAACGCCTTTGTCATGATGGCGAAAGGCTTGAATTTGTTCCTGTTTCGTAGACAAAATTTCTACCGTTGCTCCTGCTGCCTTGAGAGCCTGGACTGGTTCGATCAGTTCTGCTTCTTCAAAACCATCAGCTACCAGAACTGCGACTCGCAAGTTTGATAAATCGCGCATGAATCCTCCTAATGCATCGCTGTACTCCATTGGTGCTTCCAATGAGGCAATCCAATGGAGCTTGGCTGCCTTCATGCTAAAGAGCCTGCGATCGAGGATCGTCTTTCTCAAGAGAGGTTTCGCTAGGTAGCTAACCTAAGCGGTTTCTAGCCAGTCCAGAATGCGATTGAGATCATCCAATGTGACTAAGCCATACTGCCAGAGAATAATCGGTAGCAAGTTTGGAGTGATTTCACGATGTCGTTGAGCCACTGCGATCGCGGCGGCTGGAATTGCCAACTCTTCCTGTAAAAACTGAATTAACCTCGCCTCCACGGTACACCTGCCCGATCCGACCCGTCTTTATGAGAAAGGTAACAAGATTTGTAAATTTGTGCAACAGATTTTCAGGTTCGGCTTACCGATGTTAATCGATCGCCTGCTGCTCGGTACTCACCAGCTACAGCTACCACAATCTAGTGCCCCACAATCGAGAACGGTACAATCTAACCCATCGCATTCCAGTGCTGTACAGGGATGGCTATCTCCTAACAGACCGCAATCTAGACCACTGCAATCCGCGCACTCCAACACTTCACAACCAGAACAGGCTGTGCTGCCAGAGGAATTGGCTACGGCGGGCTGAGCGACGCTATTGGTTTTAGTAGAGGTTGAATTTGGCTCTAACTGTTCTGGATCATTGGGGTCAGCAATGGGATAATCCGGTGTTGCTTGCCCTGGCTCGATCGCCGCTAGATTGGGTTGTCGCCGGAACTGCGATCGTTGTTGCAACTGTTGATTGGCAGCTTTGCAGGCTTGGAAGCGTTCGCGAATTAATGGTAGCGACTGCCACAGACCGTGGATTTGAATCGTGCGCTTAATGTATTGCGAACAGGATTCGTTACCATGTAAGACCCGATAGGCGCAGGCAAAGCCTTTATGGGGAGAGATCTGCCGTTGATAAAACGAGATCAGGGTAGAAGCGGTTTGGCGAGTCAAGGAGTCGGCTGGAGAAATGGACATACAGTAAAGATCGGTAAGAATGGATAGAGCAAGCACTCAGCGATGTTTGGACAGAGGCGATCGCGAACTGTAATTTCAGCTACACAGACAAAATCAGTCGCTCCGTAGGTGTTGAACTCGGAAATCTTTGCCATGATGAATCGTAATACCAAAGGAATGGCTGACCTGCGCTAAACTAAAACCTTGCGTACTGAAAAAACTATCGATTTGACGTTGATATTTCTTTACAAATCTCATTGTTTTCACATCACATACGCATCACGCATGATTGATTTCACAGCTCTTCTAGAGTTTTCTCACACCTACTGCATTCCCATTTGTACTGTTTTGGTACCAATAAATTTGTTAGCTACCTCGCTAACGATGACTCTGGCAGGACTGGGCTATCCCCGTCACTGGATTTGGCAGTCAGCCGCGTTCTCCTGGGTGGGTGCGATCGCCCTGGTGCTCCATGTTTGGAGTTGGTTTGTTGTGGGTGTGGTGGCGATTCCGACCTTTGTATTGATGGCATTGGGGATTACTTGCATCAGTATTAATGCCTGGTTAGTTCGGCACCCGGAGAGTATGGCAGCACTGGTGATCTGGATTAGCCGATCGTTGCGTGATCACCGGAATTTAGATCTAGAGTAGATCTGCGAATCCTTTACCGATTACATGAGCCAATCTGCTGGAGATCATCAAGCTGAACCTCAAGGGGAACGATCGTCTCAACCGTCCCCGTCCTCGGAACCAGAAGCCACCTCGATCGAATCTGCCTGGTTAGAAGCCGAGCAGGAATTGTCCTTAGACTCTTCCCGACAGTCGCCGCTCTCGGAACAAACTCGCTCACCCGATCCGGCAGCAACGGTGCGATCGTTCGATCCATCCAGTCCTTTGATCCTTGTAGAGACGGCGTTTCTTGCCAGTGCTGCCAGTTTAATCTGGTTTGTCAACTACTACTTTCCGATGGGTCCCCTATTGCGGATCTTTTTTCCTATCCCGATCGCCTTAATTTATTTGCGGTGGGGACAGCGATCTGCCTGGATGGGAGCTTTGGTATCCGGACTGTTGCTCAGTGTTTTGATGGGTCCCGCCCGTAGCGTGTTATTCGTCATGCCCTTTGGGTTTATGGGGGTGCTACTGGGCTTACTGTGGCAGCGACGGGCAGGGTGGGGCATCTCGATCGCGTTGGGAGCTATTCTGGGATCGTTTGGCTTTTTCTTCCGGATCTGGTTGGTATCGCTGCTGTTAGGAGATGATCTGTGGCTCTATGCCACCACCCAGGTGACTCAGTTGGTTGATTGGGTGTGTATTAAGTTAGGAATTGTGTTTCAGCCGACGCTAGCGCTGATTCAGGTGATTGCCATCATCATGGTAATCATTAACAATCTGGTGTACTTGTTTATCGTGCATTTAGTCGCTTGGTTTCTCCTCGATCGCTTGAATAACCCAATTCCCCGCCCCCCGAAATGGGTACAGGTGTTAATGGAATATGAAGGAGAGGCGTGATCAGGTCGAGCAGGTAAGAGGGCATAAACAAGCAACGCTAGTGTAAATAAATGTTTGTTGATGGCGGATCCGCTCTCATTCTCTATGCTCCAATCTGGCTTTGTCCGACTGTATACGCAGATCGATCGGGGGCAACGTTGGCTTTACCGCTATCGGGAACAACGGCCACTGTTCGCCTGTGTATTAGGGTTTACCGCCACGGGTCTGGTGCCGGGCATTTCAGCCGCAGGGGCAACCCCGACAGATCGCCAGTACACCGCGATCGCCGATGCTGAATTTCTCGTTGCTGGAGTGCAAACTCAACCCACCTATCCGTTACCCCCCCTGCATGTAGGAGCTTCTCCCGTGTTGATCTCGCGGGCGGTGATTGAAGCCCAACAAATTCCCACCTATTTGTTTAATGCTGGTTTACCGCATCCTCCGGCGGTTCCAGCGATCGACCTGGGCGGCTGTCCGGCGCAATGTTTAAGTCAGGGGCAGGCACTACCCTTAGAGGTGGTGGAACACTTACTGCAACAAGGACTTCAGTGGGGGGCAACGCTAGCAACGGAAGCGGGTACAGGGTATTTGATGCTGGGGGAATGTGTGGTGGGTGGTACGACGACGGCGTTAGCTGTCCTTACAGGACTGGGGATTGCGGCCAATTGCAAAATTAATAGCAGCCATCCCACTTGCAACCATCAGCAAAAATGGGCGCTGGTCGCAGCAGGATTACAGCAGGCAGGGGTATGGTCAGCCCCGAATTGCCCAAAACAGCAATTTTCTGGTAGTCAAATTGTGGCGGCTGTGGGTGATCCGATGCAGATTGTCGTCGCAGGTATGGCGATCGCGGCTAGTCGGCATTGTGGTGTCATGTTGGCAGGTGGCACCCAAATGCTGGCCGTGTATGAGTTACTCCAGACAATTGCTCAAGAGCAGCAATTGGCGTGGCAACCAGAACAAATTGTGGTGGGGACGACGCGATGGGTAGCGGAGGATGCTACGGGCGACACGATCGGGTTAGCTGAGTTGATTAAACCTGTGCCATTGCTGGCTACCCCTCTGAGTTTTGCGAGTTCCCGCTATCCCCAATTGTGTGCCTATGAGCAGGGGTATGTGAAAGAGGGAGTCGGTGCCGGGGGCTGTGCGATCGCAGCTCACCTGTATCAGGGATGGGAACAGGCAGAATTACTGGCGGCGATCGAGGCACTGACCGATCGGTACTATAGCTGTCCTTAATGATGTGTGCGATTGAGAGTCTGGTTGTTCAGTAGCGGCTTGATGCCACCTCCTCGCACAATCCCCTGGAATGGCTCGGTCAACGCTGGGGAATTTAGTGAACCCGTTGCGAAAACAATTGTTCTTCGAGAGCAGCGATGCGGCTATAGGCTGCCGTCAGTTGAGCGGTTAATCGCTGCACTTGAATTTCAGGCGACAACGGCTTTTCATTGCTTTGCAGAGGTGAGTCCAAGCCCCCCGCGTCGATCAGCACGTCCTTATGTTCCATTGCTGCATCTAAACCACTATGCTGAGAACGATAGCGAGCGATCATGCCAGCATCAGAGGGATGAATCGAGTCTGGTCTTTGTTTGCATTCAGACCACACTTCCGTAACCTTATTACTCAACTGGTCAACCAATTGATACAAGGCATCAACTTTTGTAGTTAATGTACCAATTTGCTTTTGTAGAGTATCCATCTAATGCCCCAATTGCCCTAGTAGTTCTTAGCCTACATTCTAGATAATGACTTGCAACATTGCGGCTTATTCCTGAATCATTTAACCTTTGATTCAAGATTTGCCAAGACCACAGGATTTCCATCTGATGTAAAACGCTCAAACAACAGCTAGGCTTGATTTGTATGCTGATGTATTTGCAAATAATCGAAACGTTTTCAGGGCAAATGCTGGATGTTGTGGTTTGGTTCGCCCCGATCGAATCGAGAGACAGCGATTGATAATTTCTGACCTCAAGAGAGAAGCGAACTCAACGGCTGGTTAATATTATTGCTCCTCAGATTCCCAGCGCGATTGAAGCAATTTGAATTGTTACAGAAGATCTCTCTAATTACAGATCGAAACAAGGATTGAGCCTGGAAATAACAACCGTATAATTACGATTTTTCTAATGGATTCCAGCCCATTCACCCGTTATCGTTGATCAATAAACGATCGTAGGTTGCTCTGGCGGCAAGCCGCAGGAATTGATGGCAGAATAGGGAATGTGTCTGATTTAACTTGGCGCAGCAGATGCCGATTCAAGTAACCTTAGAAGGCTAATTTCTACTCTAAAATCGCATCGGTGGCAACTAGCAGTCCTCGTTCAACTTAGCCAATCCCGTTAACTCTGAATGTCAATTAAGCTTTCATCTTTCCCTATAAGTCGGCGATCGCTACTGACTGGAGTCGCAGGCTGGACAATCAGCCAACTGCTAGTAGGATGCAATAATCAACCGAACTCTCCATTGACCATTCAACTCCTGCAACGGTCAATTCCCTTGCAAGTTCTCGGTGAATTTACGCGATCGCATCGCTCGATCGCCTTGCAGACTACGCCAGAACCGCAATTGCAACTGTTGTTTGAACGGTTGCAAACCTGGCAACGTACCAGTAAAACGCCGTCTCCTCCTTCCTCTTGGCGATTACCTGATTGGGTGCCGTGGGTGGGCGATCGCTCGAACCGATCGGTTCCCGATCTGGTGACGTTGGGGGATTACTGGCTGGATCTGGCAATTCGGCAGGGGTTACTCCAACCGCTTGATGTTACGCCATTGCAGAACTGGCGGAATTTAGATCCCCGGTGGCAAGCCTTAGTCACTCGTCCGGCTCCGGCAGGTCAAAAGCTGACTCAAGACCAGGTGTGGGCGGCTCCCTATCGTTGGGGCAGTACGATGATTGCCTATCGGCAGGATGTGTTTGCGGCTCGACAATTACCCCCCCCCACCGATTGGAGTGATTTGTGGCGATCGGACTTACGGGGTCGAATTTCTCTGCTCGATCATCCACGGGAAGTGATTGGCTTAACCCTGAAGAAGTTAGGAAAATCCTATAACACTGAGGATTTGCAAGCGGTGACTGCTCTGAAAGCGGAACTGTTGGCGCTTCAGCAAAATATTAAATTTTATAGCTCTACCAATTACCTGCAACCATTGTTATTAGAGGACACCTGGGTTGCCGTGGGGTGGTCACAGGATATCCTGTCCTTGATGAAGCGAAGTCAGCAGATTGCCGCGATCGTTCCCCGTTCTGGTACAGCGTTATGGGCAGATTTATGGGTACGTCCTGCGTCTAGTTCGGCCACTACAGCGAACAATGCTGCCCAATGGATTGATTTTTGTTGGCAAGCCAATATTGCAAACCAAATTACTCAGTTAAGTCAGGCCACGTCTCCGATTACCCCAACGCTACCTCCAGAGCAGAGCCCTGCCGAGGGGCAACCTGATTCGCTGCTTTTGCCCGATCGGGCGATTTTCCAGTCCAGTGAGTTTCTCCAACCGTTGTCTGAGTCGGCAATTCAGCAGTATCAGGCACTATGGGCAAGTGTTCGTCAGGCTGGTAGTCAAGCTTAGATCTGGGGATGCTTAGCGTCCCCGTAGACCTGATTTGCCAGAAGAGTCGAGCACAATATCACACATTAGAGTAGTGGGGCGTTGCAGGGTAGAAATGGTGATATCGGTACGGTTGTCAACGAAAGGCGATCGAAGCGATCGTTGAGCCTCTTGCAATTCCACCAGATCGACACTACTAAAATCACAGGTGTAAGCCCCTAACAATCTGGCGCGGCTGTCAAATACTCGCAGGTTATAGCCAAAATCCCTGGCGCTATTACCAAACTCATTAATAAATTCATAGCGCTCCAGATAATCTAACAAACTCCACAACTGACGATTGACGACAACATCCACCCGTCCGGGTTCATCGATCGTCAGTGGGTAGGCTAACCAATTCTCAATTAGTTTAGTTTCCGAAGGATCTTGAGCCGCGTGATGTTCTTCTGCCCACCATAAACTGGGAACGGTTAACCCGATCGGTGAAATAGTAGCAGCGCTGCGGAGAGGGGCAGGCAAGGCTTCAGCCCTCAGTGCCACGACATCCAGGGGAGCCGCGCTGGGTAGAAGATTTGGCTTGGGAGTTGCCGATGGGGATGGTACAGGTTCAGCCGCGATCGCGCTCTGTCCACCGGGGTAGGAGCCTGCCCACCCACCTAAATTCAAAAGTCCGGCTAACAAAATGCCAACGAATCGGAGCCTTAACGGCGATCGACGACTGGTTTTGTCTAAGTTGCGTCTACAAGAAATAGCGGTTGTCGTGCCAGTCTCCGGTTTGCACAGATGAAGGACCACGTTTACGCCAGGTAATTTCTCCACGAGCCGTCCGAATTAAGGTTTGCTCAACAACATCGACGACAGTTTGCCAGGAAAGTTCATCCGTTCTCAATAATTCCTGCAATTCCCGTAAAGCGGTTTGGGAATCCCGATCTTCCTCTACCTTTAACGGCGTTGCCGATCGCAGGGGATCACGTTGTACGGCGGCGATCGCCTGTCGGACTGCCATCATGATCTTATTGTGCATTTCGCGACTGGCGCGAGTCCGTTGTTGTTGCCATCCTTGCTGGCTAGTGGCGTACATGGGTGGTAATCGGTTCAACGCATAGGCAATGACTTCGGTTTTATTGATGTAATTGGCAACTCGGGTCGGTAGATGTTGACATTGCTGTTCCACCTCCTGGACGACCAAAGATTCCATGACATTCCGGTAAGTGTGCGATTGTTCAGGTTGCGTTGTCGGCATAACTGGCTCCGAGAAACGGATAGTGTGGCGTATAGCTGCTGAAAGTCAGATAGCCAAATTTCAGTTTAGCGATCTCGTTAGCACCCAGAAAAACAGAAGCACGATTCGGCAAATCAGCGATCGCCAGATGTCGCTTCGGTTGTCTCGTCAGTTTTTTTAGTCCCCATACTTTAATAGTAAATAACTGACGCTGAAGAATTAATCCTCAGTTAAGACTTTGTAAACCATCTTAGTCAAGATTAGAAAGGAATGCCGAGCAATTTTGGCTTGGGATCAGACTGTTTTAGGCAACATATTGGCGAAATAGATCTGCTAGGCGACTGGCTTCTAAGGCGGCATTGTGATTTTGGACGACGAGTGCCGCTCCAGTTTTCCCCATTTGTTCGAGATCCGTGACTGGGGTTTGCATGGCCTGGCGCATTGCCTCTACTAATGCCTCAACTGAGCCGGAGGGCACTAACCAGCCACATTCCCCAGGTTTAACTAGCTCTGGAATGCCGGCAATATAGGTACTAATTACCGGACGAGAGAGCGCTAAGGATTCCATAATCACGACGGGCAACCCTTCCGCAAAACTGGGGAGTACCATGATCTGGGCGGCTAAAATTTGTTGTCGCACTTCGGCGTTACTCGCCCAACCCGTAATCTCAATGTGATTGTGTAAATTCAGTTGACTGATCAGGGTTTCAATTTGCGGTCGCAATGGACCATCGCCAACTAACACGACCTTAAACTGCCATCCTTCGGCGGCTAACTGGCTGACAGCTTCCACCAGCAGTAAATGTCCCTTCTGTTCCCCTAATCTGCCAACGCAGACAAATCGAGGGGTGGTCGGCAACGGCACATGGGCTTGGGTCAGAAATAAATCATCTACCCCACAGCGAATAATGTGAATTTTTGACCACTGCTTATAGCTACACCACCGGAAAAGTTGACTTTTACTGAAGGAACTGATGCCGACTACAAACGCCGCTCGATGAATTTTTTCGGATAGGGCGATCGCTTCCGGTTTATCAAACTCATGGGGCCCATGTACCGTGAAGCTGTAGGTCGGTCCCCCCAGAGCATGACAGAGCATAGCGACACTGGCAGGATTAGTGCCAAAGTGGGCATGTAAGTGCTGAATCCCCTGTTCGCGACACCATCGCAGCAGGACACAGGCTTCTACCACATACACCAGATTCACCAGCACCCCCCGATCGGAGCGCCACCCGGTTTTCAGGGCTAGTTGCATAGTGTCGAGCCAACGTTTGGGACGGCTCACCGCTACTTGTAGGAGACTGCGAAGTAACCCGATCGCCCCCACACTCAGGATGTAACGGGTTTTTGCCACCTCTTGCTGATCGGCTTCATCGACCAGTTTGGTTTCCGAGGTGCGAATAGAGAAGCGGGCAACCGAAATGCCACAGGCTTCCAACCCTACCATCTCGCGCCGGATAAACGTGCAGCTAGAGTAGGGATGTTGATTCATTAAATACGCAATTTTCATGCCCTGGGTTCCAACTGGCTGAGGGTGATTTGGTCGCATTGATTTTAGCCCACTCGATCGCGGTTAACCGTAATCATCAAGCTGAGATGAAGTCAAGCCGTCCGGATGGCTGACCCAATTTCATCCAGTTCCGTAATTACAGTGATGTGTCGTTAGAGTGCCCCAGAATCTACGCAGGTCAACAGCGATCAAGCGATGGAGCTACTTAGCCAACAGCACGACCCGTCAGCCCTAGTCATCTTTATCTTTCTTCCGCCTTTTCCCTTTCTTCGTCTCCTGCTCATCCTGAATTGGCACGATCTCGGGTTGGCTGTCCGCAGATTGCAGTGGCTCCAGGGGAGGAGAGGTGACAATCTCGGGGGGCGGGGGAGGAACGGGTTCGTTCTGGGCAGGTAGGACGGGGATCGGGGCGGTTGCTGCCGGAGCGATCGCGGCTGGCGTTGTTTGCACCGGCGTTATTTGGGGACTGGTTTGCACCGAAGTCCCTGGATCGGCAAGAGTTTGCACCGGGGATACGGCTGGAGCCACTTGGGCAGGCGCAACCTGGGCGGGAGTTGCTTCTAAGGTGGGGCTGCTCGTAGGGGTAGGAGGAGGTGATAGGTAGCGATTCACAAGTAAGGGAATGGCTGTTGTGCCTGCTAAAGAGACAGCACCGATCACACCCTGCATTAGCGTGACTCTCCAGGCTGATTTTTTGGGTTCAGGAGATGATCCAGATTCTGTCATGGGCTTGCTACTGACTCAACGTTATCGATCTAATGGAGAAGCTCCTACCTATATCAACCGTGTTTTTTCTGAGACTCCCTGTATTTTTAATAGGATTCTGCTAAAGAAAAAACTTTTTATGTAAATACCGACAACTAGAGGATAGCTATCAGTCCAGGTTGGGCATGAAGTTGAGCCGTCAGACGTAAAAAGTTGTCGCTTTGTTCCCGTTGCATATATTTTTTACGCTGTTCCCAGTCTGTTTTGCTGCCTAACCCACCCCGAAATGTTGAAATCCAGACTCCAGGGTTAAGGGCTGGTCAGGGAAACGATCGGCTGGATCCACTAACCAGACTCCTGGTTCGGAGGTAGTCGTCCCGACGATCGCGGCTCCCTTCCCCAGTTGACTGATCAAGATCTGTGCCTGTGCTGGGGGTAAAGTCAGCACTAACTCAAAATCTTCGCCGCCATAGAGTGCCCAGTCGATCGCCTGTTCCGGGGCTACCCAGGCTTGCAGGGCGGGATCGATCGGAATCTGACCTCGATCGATCCTGGCTCCAACTTGGCTGGCGCGACAGATCTGCCCAATGGCATCGGCAAGTCCGTCGCTGCTGTCCATTCCGGCAATGGGAGGTAGGGTAGGTGAGGGAGATGGGGGGAAGAGGAGGGGGAGTACATCCAGGCGAGGAATAGGGCGTTGGTGCGATCGAATTAATAGATCGCGATCGTTGGAAGCAAGGGACTGTCCCAAGTCAGGGTGGAGTAATAATTCCAGTCCGGCGCGGGAACTGCCGTGATAACCAGTGACGACGATCACCTCACCGGGTTGGGCAACTGATCGACGAATCACTTGATTGGGATCAACGTCACCAAAGGCAGTAATCGAGATTGTGATCACCGGAGAACGCACAATATCGCCCCCGACGATCGCGGTTCCATAAGGCTGTAAACAGGCAGTCATGCCTTGATATAAACGATCGACCCATTCTACAGTTACATCACCCGGCAGACTCAGACCGATCGTAATCCCCAGGGGAGAGGCTCCCATCGCCGCGAGATCCGATAGGTTAGCGGCAACGGCTCGCCAACCAACATCCTCAGGCATGGTGGTGCGATCGCTGAAGTGAACGCCATCTACGAGGACATCGGTCGTGACCACCAGCGATCGTCCGGGAGCGGTTGTGAATACCGCCGCATCATCGCCAATCACTTCAGGGGGACAAAAGGCTTGTAGCCGTTGCAGTAATCCGGGTTCGCCAATATCCCGAACCTGTAATGGGCGATCGGGCATTACCATTCTTCGTCAGCCGGAGCTAAATGCTTCAACTTGGGGAAACAATAGGTCGTGTTGCCATCCTCATCGACTTCCGGCAGGGCATTAAACACTTTCACCTGATTATCTAAAAATTGGCGGGCGACTTCCGCTTCCACTCGAGCAGATGCCGCCAATTGGATCAACGAAATTCGTCCCGCCTCTGTTTCTAATAGGGTATAAAACGCCTCTAACAAGCGTTGCCGCTGCTGATTAGTTCGGATCGAATTAGCGATCGAAAAACCAACCAGCAGTCCAATTCCAGCCATGAGTACCCATTCCACCAAAGCCATGTCAGCGAATTTGATTAGGCGATCGACGGTTGCACCAGATTTTCTGCGCCCTCAATCACCTTAGCAGATTCGATCTTGTCTCCGGCTTTCAGTTCCTCTAAAACCTCTTTACCTTCCACGACAAACCCAAAGATGGAATAGCGACCATCTAAGAGATTGGCTCCGGCAGGGGTGAGCTCGGGTTCAAATAGGAAGAAGAAGAACTGGGATGAACCGCCATTCGGATCATCAGAGGGACGTGCCAATGCCATCGCGCCAAAGGCTGAGAACGGTAAAACGGGTTGTTCCCGGAATCGTCCGGCATCCTCCAAGGTAATGCCATAGGTCGGCACAGCATCCCCTTTGACTAAGACTTCCAGGGGAATGGCTCGGTATTGTTTGGTTTTGGGATCAACAAATCCCACTTCCGGCCCAGGGGGATCACCCACCTGCAAGACATAGGATTCCTCGGCACGCGTGAAGGGTAGACCATCGTAAAAGCCGCGTTGTACCAGATCCACAAAGTTCCCGGCGGTGACGGGGGCACTGTACCCATCGACGATCGCGGTCATTTTGCCCTTGCTGGTCGTGAATTCCACCGTTGCCCGACCTTTCAGTTGCGGCAGATTACTGTACGTTTCGGGCACTTCATAGGGAAATTGGTCGATCATTAAGGCTTCCAATTTACCCACCTGATCTAGTAAAGCACTGCGCTGTTCTAAGGCTTGTGGCTTATCTTTGGCTTCAACGGTGGTTTGTAAGGTGGCAATATTGTCTTTCAGTTGCGCAATCAACGCTTCTGCCTGCGGCTGATTCGCATCGGGAACGGTTGCCAGTAACTTATCAGCATTGTTGTTGACAATCCGGCTGGCTTTACTGACATCACTGGCGGCGGCTCCCCACCGGCGATTAGCGCGGAGTTGAACGGCAATATCCTCTAGACTGGCTTGCAAGTCTCGGACGGTGGGGTTGTCGATCGGCAAGGCATAGCGTAACAGTGCTTGACTATCGGTAATCGCATTGCCCGCCGGTAAGCGGCTGATCCGCATATCCTTTGCCGCACTCAGCCCCAGCGACAACGTGACAAGTAACAGTAAGGTCACGCCAGTCTTTAGCCAACGCTTTAATGTCTCGAATCCCTGTGATTGTTTGTTCACCATGAAACTCTCAAACTCGGCATAGCCCTATCCTGTAAATGTTTTAGGCTGGTTCGACGTATAGAACGCACCGCGTCACATGCCCAGGTAGCCCTAACCCTTTATCTTGCCATAGGGTCGTCCCCTTGGTGGGATTCCGGTGGAAGGTAACAGGATATAACGGTTGCGGTGCCTTTATGCCGTATTGCTGACCTGGAAGCGCCATCTGAGCGGTAAAATGGGATGCCATCATTTTCTCCAACTGCAAGACCAATGATCTCTAGTAACGATTTTCGACCGGGTGTCAGCATTGAGCTAGACGGAGGAGTTTGGCGCGTTGTCGAATTTTTGCATGTCAAACCGGGCAAAGGGTCGGCATTCGTCCGTACCAAACTCAAAAATGTGCAATCCGGCAACGTGGTTGAACGCACCTTCCGGGCGGGGGAAACCGTGCCTCAAGCCAACCTGGAAAAAAGCACAATGCAGCATACCTATAAGGATGGGGATGATTTTGTCTTCATGGATATGGAGACCTATGAAGAATCTCACCTGACTGCCAGCCAGATTGGCGATCGCGTTAAATATCTCAAAGAAGGGATGGAAGTGAACGTCATTCGCTGGAATGAACAGGTGATGGAAGTGGAACTGCCTAACTCGGTAGTGCTGGAAGTGGTGCAAACTGATCCAGGCGTGAAAGGCGATACGGCGACGGGCGGAACTAAGCCAGCGATCGTGGAAACAGGCGCTCAGGTCATGGTGCCGCTGTTTATCACCATTGGCGAGCGGATCAAAGTTGATACCCGCAACGACTCTTACCTGGGTCGAGAGTCATCCTGATATTTGCTTCTAGCCCCTGACTGAGAGGTTTCAAGTACTGTGCCATTGGATTTAACTCAACTCCGCGAACTGCTGGCGGCAATCAATCAAACAGATATTACAGAACTCACGCTGAAAAGCGACGACTATGAGTTAACGGTGCGGCGAGAAAGCCGGGTAGTGCCAGCGACGATCACGACGGTTCCCAGTCTGCCAACTGAGCCAGAAAGTGTGGTCGCTCCGCCTGCCCCTGCTCCTACGACGAAAGGAGGTAGCTTTGATTATCGACCCGGTGACAGTCCTGCCACGGCAACTCAAAGTGCCCTGCCGCCAACGAATGAACGGCGCTGGGTCGAGATTTTGTCGCCCATGGTCGGGACGTTTTATCGGGCTCCGGCTCCCGATGAACCCGCTTTTGTTGAGGTGGGCGATCGCATTCGGCTAGGGCAAACGGTCTGCATCATCGAAGCCATGAAGTTAATGAATGAATTGGAAGCGGAAGTCGCCGGAGAAGTGCTGGAAATCCTGGTACAAAATGGGTCGCCTGTGGAATACGAACAACCGTTAATGCGAATTTTGCCGGGATAACGTCAGTTCATCTGCTTCGGTCAGGGCAGGTGCGATCGTTAAAACAACGGCTGTCCATGTTGGGCGATCGCCATCTGCCTTCCCTGAAGTCGGGAAGTGTTCACCTATGTGGTTAACGGGGTTAGAACCATCCACAAAATTGCTCTAACCATAGTGGAATGGCACTGAAATAACCATCCGAACCGCCCCCAAACCCCCAATTCTGGGGGAGCCGAACCTCAAAGTCCCCCAAAGTTGGGGGCTTAAAGCCCTACGGGCATACCAGAAAAGGGGGCGATCAGAGTGAAGCGTGTCCTTAAGTCAGGGCCATTCAACCATAGTAGATATTCTCTGTTTATCACTTATTAGGCATATAAAGTTATGCATAAAAATCTGGTTAGTTAAGCAAGAATCGCTTGCGGTGATCAAGGGGAGTGGCTAAAATCTGGGGATCAGTTCTCCCTCCGCACCCATAGAGATTGCATGAACTCTCCACCGCCTGTTCCACAAGAGGTTGTCCAGCAAGTTGCCGAATATTTCAGTGTTTTAGGTGAACCGATGCGACTGCGCATTCTCAATTTGCTCCGTGACGGTGAGAAATGTGTGCAGGATTTGGTGGAAGCAACGGCGACCAGTCAGGCAAATGTTTCCAAACACTTAAAAGTCATGGTGCAGGCAGGGATTTTAACTCGGCGCAGTGAAGGAACTCTGGCATACTACAGTGTGTCTGATGACCTGATTTTCGAGTTGTGTAATCTGGTCTGCGATCGATTGGCACAACGAATTGAACAGCAAGCCCAAAATTTCCGTGCCTTTACCTTTGCCGGAAAGCGCTAACCCTATGGCAAATTGGTTCAGTCGGGCTGAAGAGTTTGCCTACCAGGGGGATTGGTCGAATCTGTCTCAGTGCTTACAGCAACGCCTGGGCACAGATTCAAAGACGGAATTAACTCCGGACGATCGCGACACCATCCTGCCACTGGCTATACAAGTTCTGCAATCCGGTGATTTTCAGGACTGTTGGGAGGTTGCAAAGGTATTCCCTGGCTTGGGTCGGATGGCTGTGCCTGCTTTGGTAGAGTTGCTGCGGGACGAAGATGCCGAGTTAGAAGTTCGTTGGTTTGCCGCCCGCATCTTGGGAGAACTGGGAGAGCCGACGGCCATTCATGCCCTGGTTGATTTGCTGCAAACCACTGACGATGAGGATCTGAGTAGAATTGCCGCAGAGGCGTTAGCCAATTTGGGCACCTCGGCGATCGCGGCGTTAGCCAGTTTGCTCCCCCAACCGGAAGCCCGGTTATCGGTGGTACAAGCTTTGGCACAAATTCGCCATTCCGACATTATTCCACCGTTATTAACGGTGGTTGATGATGCCCAACCGACGATCCGCGCCCTAGCGATCGAAGCCTTGAGTAGCTTCCATGATCCGCAAATTCCGCCGGTTTTAGTGGCTGCCTTATCTGATCCGGTGGCAATGGTGCGACGAGCAGCAATTAGTGGATTAGCGGTACGATCGGAACTTGCCAACGAACTCAATCTCGAACATCTACTGGCCGATCGGCTCTGGGATCTTAATCTGGGAGTGTGCCAGCAGGCTGCTACTGCCCTGGGACGATTAGGGACGGATGCGGCAGTCAAGGCGTTATTTCGGGCATTGCAGGGAGCCAATGTGCCAATTGCACTTCAGGTAGAGATGGTTCGTGCCTTAGCCTGGGCAGGCACAGATGCCGCCCTCGAAACATTGCAAGTGCTGTTAACGACCCCCCTACCCTCCGAGTCACCTGAGCGCTTGTATCAGGAGATTGTCACGATGTTAGGGCGGTGGTCAATGGTCGATCGCCAACCGTTGGTAGCTCAAACGCTAGTAGAGTTTTTGAACTCGAATCATCCCACGATTGAGTTAATGCCAATTAAAGCGGCGATCGCGCTGGCATTAGGGCAACTCCAGCAACCGATCGCCGTAGAACCATTAATTCAGTTGTTAGCCATTGATGATGCGGGGGTACGCTTACATGTAATTGCCGCCTTAAAACAGTTGACTGCCCATAATGTCCAGCGGCGCTTAACAGAGATGTATGGGAGCCCGACAACTGCCGATGCTTTACGGCAGGGATTAGCGATTGCCCTGCAAGAATGGCAAGTTGAACTGCCCCACTATTGAATCGATCCAAGAACGTGGTACTATCCCTCTGCTAAAGTATCTAATTCTGCGCTGCCTCTTGTCAGTACGGCTCGGAATACGGGAAACTGACGCTCAGTGCAATTTATTGATAATTCCCTCTCTGGGTAGTCCTGGTTCCACCAGAATTTGGTCAACAGTTAAGCAGGCATGACCTTTGTCATCATCTGCCTCTGTTCCGGTTTAGCCCCATTCATGCCCTGATAATTAATTCTTTAGAACTGCCGAGACTTCTCTGGATCCTTAATCCATGCCATTTCAATATTCCCAGCGTCGAACTAAAATTGTCGCCACTATCGGGCCAGCGACCAGCAGCCCTGCCGTTCTACGGGCTTTGATTGAAGCCGGTGCCACGACATTACGGTTGAATTTCTCTCATGGCACCCATGAAGACCATCAGCGCAGCATTCGCCTGATCCGGCAAACCTCCTTTGAGTTAAACCAACCTGTGGGGATTTTGCAGGACTTACAGGGACCGAAAATTCGCCTGGGACGGTTTGAAAATAGCTCGATCGTCTTGAATAAGGGCGATCGCTTCACGCTAACCAGTAACCCGATGGTAGGCAACCAGGAGATGAGTTCGGTCACCTATGATTTGCTGGCGGATGAAGTGCCAGCGGGTGCCACAATTCTGCTGGATGATGGCAAGGTGGAAATGCGGGTGGAAGAGGTCGATCAAGCTAATCGCGCCCTGCATTGCTCTGTGGTTGTAGGTGGAGCCTTATCTAACAACAAAGGGGTCAATTTCCCTGGCGTTTATTTATCGATTAAGGCGTTGACAGACAAGGATCGCCGTGACCTCACCTTTGGTCTGGATCAAGGGGTTGACTGGGTGGCACTGAGCTTCGTCCGTAACCCTCAGGATGTACTGGAAATCAAAGAATTGATTGCTGCTGCCGGGAAGCAAGTGCCTGTAATTGTCAAAATTGAAAAGCACGAAGCGATTCAGGAAATGGAAGCCATCCTATCCATTAGCGATGGCGTGATGATTGCGCGGGGGGATTTAGGGGTGGAACTACCCGCCGAAGATGTGCCAATTCTGCAAAAACGCCTGATTGCTACCGCCAACCGCATGGGGATTCCAGTGATTACGGCAACTCAAATGCTGGATAGTATGGTGCATAGTCCCCGACCGACCCGAGCGGAAGTGTCGGATATCGCCAACGCGATTCTCGATGGGACGGATGCTGTGATGCTCTCGAATGAAACGGCAGTGGGTAAATATCCGATCGAAGCCGTGGAAACAATGGCACGGGTAGCGGCTCGGACGGAGCAAGAAGCGCCGAATCGTACCTTTGAGGAAAGTGGGCGATCGATTCCGAATGCGATTAGTCAAGCGGTGGGGCAAATTGCGGAACAACTGGAATCAGCGGCAATCATGACCCTGACCAAAACTGGAGCCACTGCCCGCAACGTCTCGAAATTTCGTCCGAAAAAACCGATTTTAGCCGTGACTCCCCACGTCGATGTGGCTCGTCAATTGCAACTGGTTTGGGGTGTGAAGCCACTGCTGGTACTGGATTTACCGTCTACAGGGCAGACCTTCCAGGCGGCGGTCAATGTTGCTCAAGAGAAGGAATTGCTCAAGGAAGGCGATCTGGTCGTGATGACGGCTGGTACCCTACAGGGGGTGGCGGGTTCCACAGATTTGATTAAAGTCGAAGTGGTCACTGCCGTCCGGGGTAAGGGGATTGGGATTGGTCAAGGTTCGGTTAGTGGCAGAGCTAGAGTGGTGCATAGTGGCTTTGAAGCCAGCCACTTTAATGCGGGAGAAATTTTGGTAGCGCCGTCTACCAGTGTCGATCTGGTCGATGCGATTCGGAAAGCGGGTGGCATTATTACCGAAGATGGTAGCCTGACCAGCCATGCCGCCGTGATTGGTGTCCGGTTGGGGGTTCCCGTCATTGTCGGGGTGAAGAATGCCACAGCCGCGATCCGAGATGGGGAGATCATTACCCTGGATATGCAGCGAGGCATGGTTTACTCGGGTACCACAACCGCGAACCAAACGGATGCGGCTTTGACATTAGGTGCTGTCAGTTAAGGGATCAGGGCGATCGGGAATTAATGCAACTCCTGATCGCGACTCGATTTCGCTTAAACGCCTGTCCCCAGGGATGGGGTTTGGGGGGAGGGCGGTAAACCGGATGAGCCGAAGATCGGGGTTGGATCAAGTCCAGTAATTTGCTGAAATTGGTCTGGCGCGATCGTGCTAATGATCGGTTGCGATTGCCAGTTGGCTAACTGCTCATGCACCCGAGTCAGAAATGCACAGCCGCGTGGAATGGGAATTTGCCACCAGCAATTTACCAGCGTTTCTACGAGCGCTAATTCAATTAAAGGGGATGGATACTGCTCCAACAGGCTGGCTAGGTGTTCATCAAATGCCTGGTCATCTATTCCCCTGAGTTGATAACTGCTGACAATATGTTTGACTCGCTGTTGTCTTAGCTGTTCTCCGATGTGCATGAGAACCTCAGTTGCCACTTATGCGGATGGTTTATCGGCGGGTTGCCCTTTCAGGCGCTGAATGGTCAGTTGAACTCCCAGTCCAAATAGCCCGATCGTCGCCATGCCGAAGATGCCAGTTCCCAACGCTGCCATCCCAACAATTAGGGTACGCACAGCGGCTGTAATCCGCCGAACTAACAAGCTATCGGTATGAATCCCTTTTGCCGCAAAAGTTTGCACAATGGACATGGTGAGTAAGTATAGAACCACCGCGATCGCGCCTGCAACCACGGCTCCCAACCAGCACCGCCAGGGAGATAGGGGTGGCATCCCAGGTTTGGCTGGCGGCATCTCGGATTCGGGAGATTGAGGCAGATCACTCATAAGCGATATTGATGGGAGGTCGTTCGCAGTCCGGGTAGTTCTCATGATCTAGAATCAGTTTAACCCGTCTGACTACTTGCATTGTAGGGTGGAATGCTTCAGGATGCCGGAGATGAGTCAAAGAAACTCGCTATTTTACGACTTGGATGCCAGTGGGATTAAATTTTGCTACCCAGATCTCCAAGTCGGGGTCGGCAATCCGTTCCCTCACTTGTTGATGAATTTGGTGAGCCTGGTCGGGGGATTCTGCCAGGGCAAATACCGTTGGGCCGGAGCCAGACATCATTGTGCCTAGCGTTCCCAGTTGTTGGAAGGTTTCCCGCAATTGCAACACTTGAGGGTGCGCGGGTAAAACTACCTTTTCCAGATCGTTATATAAATGTTGACCAATCTGGCTACCATTGCGCTGAGCGATCGCGCTAACAATTGCACCGGAATGAATTTTTTGTCGTCGGCACTCTAGATCATCTGGGGCACAGAGATAGGAACTACCAAACTGTTGGCGATAGGTTTTATACGCCCAGACGGTAGATACCGCCAGACTGCGATACTTGGCTAACACCAGATAAATTTGATCGAGATCCGGCAATGGATCTAGCTTTTCACCGCGCCCCGTAGCCAGAGCCGTCCCACCCGCGATACAAAATGGTACATCGGATCCCAGTTGTGCCCCTAACTCCTGCAACTCAGACAGCGTTAAACCCAATTGCCACATTAGATCAATGCCAACCAGGACAGCCGCTGCATTGGTTGAACCCCCTGCCAGCCCGGCTCCTACGGGGATCTGTTTGCGAATCGTGATATCGACAGCGCCATAGCGAGCGAAGGCATCAGGAAACCGTTGTCCCATTAACTCCGCTGCTCGGTAAGCCAAATTGCTGCGATCGCCAGGGACTAACGGATGATCACAATGCACTCGAATCAGGTCTGTACCATTTGCCCGTAACTCAATTTCATCGGCAAGCGTCACGCTTTGCAATACCATGACTAGCTCATGAAAGCCATCTGGACGATCGCCGAGGATTTCTAAATATAAATTGATTTTTGCGGGTGCCAGTAGAGTGTAGGAGCGCATAACGCTGGAATCAATAATTGGTAATTCAGCCCAAACCTAAGATTAACGCAAAATTGGCAAGAATTTAGTAACAGACAAATTAAGAATTTAATCTGTTTAGAAATTGCTAATTTAAGTTAGGTTTCCGGTGACTCTGCAAGACCAGAACTTTGAGCGATGGCATGATTATCGGCTGAAAAACGATCGCTTAAAGCGATCCATTGTTCGACACTCAAATCCTCAGCTCGCACTTGCGGATTAATCGCTAATTCTGTTAACCATTGATTGAGTTGCTCAATCTCAATCAAACTTTTCAAATTATTCCGCAGCATTTTGCGCTTACTACTAAAGCCTAATTTGACTAGCTTTTCTAATTGAACTGGATCTTGGGCAGGATTAGGCAGCGATCGCGGTCGTAATCGAACTACGGCTGAATCAACTTTAGGTGGTGGCTGAAAGGCTTTGGCAGGCACATCACAAATAAACTCACAGGTTGCGAGATACTGTACGCGCACCGATAGCGCTCCAAAATGGGTCGATCTCGCTCTGGCACAGAGCCGTAAAGCCACTTCTTTTTGCACTAATAAAACAATCGCGTCAAAGGGCTGGGAAACAGGATTGGAGATCGTGCCTAACAGCTTTTCTAAAATGGGTCCCGTAATGTTATAGGGAATATTTGCGACTACTTTATTCGGCTGGTTGAAAGCAGGTAAGGGAGCTAGTACCTCGGCTAAATTGAGTGATAAAAAGTCACCTTGCAGCAGTAAAAAGTTCTCCTGCTTGCCTAATTTTTTAGCTAAAAGCGCACAAAGATCGCGATCGATTTCGACGGCAATGACAGACTCCGCCGCCGTGATTAACCGCCGAGTTAGGACACCCATGCCGGGGCCAATTTCTAATACCCGATCGCCCCTCTGACCCGTGGCAGAATCACCCGATTGTAACTCTGCCGCCGCCACAATTTTGTCTAACGCTTTTTCGCTGCGTAACCAATGCTGCCCAAACTGTTTACGAGGTTGCGGCACAATGTCTTCCTAATTGCTGCACTATTCTGGTAGTCCCAGTAATTCACCATTGCCGGGAACTACTTCTGCGATCGCCCAAGCTGCCAGATCCTGAGCTTGGAACCATTGCAGTGTGGTATCTACCTGCTCCGGCGGCACCAACACCACAAATCCAATTCCCATATTAAAGGTGTTAAACATCCCAGCAGGACTAACATTACCAGTGCTTGCCAACCAATGAAACAGGGGGGGGACAGTCCAAGCCGCAGGATTGACTCGAATCGCCTGACCCTGACCTAAACACCGAGGTAAGTTTTCGGGCAAACCGCCTCCCGTAATATGCGCCATGCCATGAATACTCATCCCCGATCGCAGGGCTGTCAGAATGGGTTGCACATAGATTCGGGTTGGCGTTAATAGGGCTGCTCCCAAAGTTTTTCCGTTCAGTTCCTCTGGGCGATCGTTGAGGTCGATCCGATGATCATCAATAATCTTGCGAACCAAACTAAAGCCATTACTATGAACCCCCTGGCTGGCGAGTCCGATCGCCACATCCCCGATCTGCACCTGAGAACCATCTAAAATCTGGCTTTTTTCCACAATCCCTACACAGAAGCCGGCTAGATCATATTCTCCCGGTTGATAAAATCCTGGCATTTCAGCCGTTTCACCCCCCAGCAGGGCACAACCCGACTGCCGACATCCCTCGGTAATGCCGGATACGACCTGTGCCAGTTGCTCGGAATTGAGTTTTCCCGTTGCCAAATAGTCGAGGAAAAATAGCGGTTCTGCCCCACAGGTCAGGACATCATTAACGCACATCGCGACTAAATCGATGCCTACTGTGTCATGGCGATCGAGGGTATGAGCCAATTTCAGCTTTGTCCCGACACCATCGGTTCCCGAGACTAAAACGGGTGACTGATATCCCGTTGGGAGTTGAAATAACCCACTAAAGCCACCCAATCCGCCCAAGACTTCCGGGCGGGTGGTGCTGTCTACCATCTGGCGGATCCGCTGCACAAATGCTCGCCCCGCCTCAACATCTACTCCTGCTTCCCGATATTCCATGTCAAAGCGTCCACCAGTGGTCATTGCAGAGAGTATTGTACCCAACCAGCTACGCTCTCCAACCAAATTGCTGGGGAATCTAAATGTTCCCCTGGGAGGATGGCAAATTTCGATCGAGACACACAAACAATATAAAGTTTTGATGAAGTTTTGATGAAGCTTCCGAAATGACGAAAATCGCTGAAATGCTTTCTAGGTATGGATTAAACCCTGTTTATTGACTATGAAGTTTCGATAAAGTTTTGGGGATCTTCAGTACCTCCCTGATCCCCGAACCAAAAAGTTCGTGATAGTCTGTTGCAGTTCTAAACAAAGCCGGAGTGAACACGAAATGAGTTTGAGTTAGCGACGGAACTTTCATGGTTCGACCCGTCCCACTGGCTCAATCTCGCGTTTGAAGTGCTATTCACACATGGATTTATGAATCGAAAACTTCTGAGCGGTCTAACCGCAACCCTGTTGATTGCGACTATGGGTACATTACCCAGCCTCGCGAATCCCTCCGAATCGACCCGTGTAAATTCTGAGGATCCGCTGAATCCCACTCCCCCGGAGGCTACTTCCAGTCAATCGGCTGAAAGCCCCGCCCCCAGGTTGGCAGCAACTCCCGCCGATGCGGCAGATGATGTGGTAAAAATCGGTGAGCAAACACCTCAAAGCACCCAGAGGACATCTGATCAGGGCATTGCCAAAGTCCATCCCCATCAGATCAACGGGCAAAAAGTAGCCACCCTCTACGTTCGTAACATCCCAATTCTCACCTTCGTGGGTTCTGCCCAAATCGCCCAGACGGATGTGAAGATGGGAACCCAGATTGATACTTCGACTGCACGAACCCTGACTGCTCAACCGAAGTCGCTTGATCGTTCCAGTGTTTCCGATTCCGACGCTTCGCTAGCCCGTAGGCTAGAGCCATCACAGAATTCTTCCCTCAACCCATCCAGTCCTGCTAACTCTGACGCAACGGCTAGTGCCGAAGTTCCCCAGGATGATCCCGTTTGGCGGGCAACGGAAATCGCTGCTAAAATTAACCAACTGAATCGCGATGGTGTCGATGCCAATACCATCACTGTTAGTTGGGATAATTCCACCACGCTAGACCGGTCTAGCGATCGCTATTTGATTAAAGTCGGTGAAACTGCTCTAGCAACCATCGATCGCCAAACTATTCTGCCGGATACAACGCGTAACCTAGAAGTGGATGCTTTGCAAGCTACGAATCGGTTACGGCGGATCTTAGGCAATGCCGATCCGTTGCAGAGTGTATCTGGTAAACCGGCGGCATGGCGGCAACCGATTTCACTGGGGCCGCTACGAATCCAACCCACTGGGATGGCATCCTGGTATGGGCCGGGATTTAATGGCAATCGGAGTGCCAGTGGTGAAATTTTCAACCAAAATGCGCTGACGGCGGCTCACCGGACTTTGCCCTTTGGCACCAGAGTGCAGGTGACGAATCTGGATAACGGTCAATCCGTAATTGTCCGAATTAACGATCGCGGTCCCTTCCACGGTAACCGCATCATTGATTTGTCGATGGCGGCTGCCCGTGTCTTGGGGTTGCTTGGTTCTGGAGTTGCCCCTGTCCGCTTGGATGTGGTTAACCAACCAACACTAACGGCTGGGAACTAAAGGCGGATTTGTTCGGCGGCTAGTCCTTGTAACAGTTCAGTGGTTTCTATGGCTTTGCCCTGTATTAACACGCCGAAATTCCCTAACCCCATCGGATTGGCTAACAGGTGCAAAGCGTCGCGACGGCGGAGTGTGGTTTGGATCGTTTGAATATCAGTGGCTTGGGACTGGCTGAGGGCGGCAATCCGATCTCCCAGTCCTAATGCCATGAGAAACAATCCCTGCCGAGTGAAACCGATCGTGGATAATCCACACTGTTCTCCTTGTCGCATCAAGGCTGTGAAATCAATATGGGCGGTGATATCTTGCTGCCCTACATAAATATAGGGATCGGAATGATGGGCATGGTGGTAGTAACACTGCAAGGTGCCCTCGTTCCGATTGGGATGGTAGTAGCGATCGCTGGTGTAACCATAGTCGATCGTTAAAACATACCCGTGCTTTAAGCGATCGGCAACGGTTGCCATCCAGTCTAATGCCGCCAGATTGACTTCGCTGCGATAGCCCGATGGGTAGCGGGATGATAACAGATCAATGTCAATCAATTGAAAGTAATCGGCTAAGCGGGAGGTGGAGAGATCACCAGTCACTTCGGTAAAGGTGCGATCGCCGGCGGCTGGCTGATTGGCTACCGTGACATACACTTCTCGCAGTTGCCCAGACTCCACCATGACCTGATGCACCGGTAAGGCATCCACTAATTCATTGGAGAAAAAACAGCCAATAATTGACTGGGATGGAATCTCGGCAAAGGTGCGCCAACTCAGAGACAATCCGCCTGTTTGCAGATCGTGTAATTGGCGTTGCTGTTCGGTAATCAGAGCCGCTGCCCGTTCCACAATCATGTAGTTGAGACAGGCATAGAACTCAGGATAGCGATCACGCAAATAGTGGAGAATATCTGCTGCCAGTAATCCCTGACCCGCCCCCATTTCTACCAACGTAAATGGCTGGGGGCGTTGCATGATCTGCCACATTTGCACAAACTGCTCTGCCAACAATTCTCCGAAGTCGGCTCCGAGATGGGGCGAGGTAAAAAAGTCTCCCTGCGCTCCAATCTGGTTGGCGGTGGCGGCATAGTATCCATATTGGGGATGATACAGTGCCAGATCCATATAGTCGGCAAACGTGATTCTGTGACCAGACCGCTCAGTGATTTGTTGGCTGATCAGATCACTCAGTGTGATGTTGTTATTGGCATTCACCTGTTTTACTTGATCCACCTGAGATTATGGCTTTGATTCGGATACAGGTGTAGACCTTGACCAGCAGATTGCTCACTACTGGTAAATGTGTTTGCAGATTGGGTAAAACCCATCATAAGATGGTTCACTTAGCTCAACACCACACTCCCCGATCTCGTACCAAACAGCTAAACTGCCAGCATTGCAACTTGACAATTATTCGCCTTGGCTGGCGTATTCACTTTGATTCGCCTCAAATGCGATCATAAACTGAGCATGAGGTTGGGTTTCTTTCAGCACTTTCAGATAAGCTTCAGCATCATTGCGACGACGGAACCGAATGACGGCGAGGTGCTTTAAGTTAGGCAGTAGCTTATTAATAACCCAGGGATTCAGGCGTTCTTGGTAGCTCATAGTTCGGTAATTTGGCTAATGGGATAATTGATGACGGAACCTTTCAGGCGATCGTAGCGTGACTGGGTTGGAGCCTCGAAAACACTGTATATAGGCTCCCCTGAAAGTGACACTACTATAGATAGCGGTTTACGCTCCAAACTGCAAAGGATTTTACAATTCCATACAATTGCCTGACAAGGTGTAGAACAAGGGATTTTGGCGACCGATCGCAATGTCATGCAAACAAGACTGGGGAACTCACGAAAAATCACCCCAACCGAGTTTTGGACATTGAAAACCGCTATACAAGACAAGCCAACCTGATGATTCTAATGTGCTAAGGACTGAAGCTTGAGCCCTCAGAACGGAATCACCGGGGAGCTAACGATATAGCTTGGGCGGACTGGATCAGACTCTAAAGTGCAACACTCTAGCAGTCTTGCCAACAGCAATGCTCAAAGAAGAACGCGGAACGAGAACCAGCGATTTATGACCAAGTGCAAACTCTGCAACTGAATCAGCCACCCCTCGAACGGTTGAGTATTTGCTGTGCCTGGAGAAGCCGGACGATCTGGACAACACCAGTCTTGCCGAAAATTCGCTCTCCGGGGACACGAACTCTTCGCCTTCCTCGTTCCTGAGGCTCGTTCAAGAACCGACAAGAACCATTCAGACGAGACATTAACCTGTCCCCCATAGAACTATACCGGATCCGGACGAATTTTGTTTATTGAGTTTTACGGGATTTGATTGCGGAACGTTCTCCAATATAGCGAGGTTAAAATAATGCTCAGAGATTAAGCGTAAGCTTGCCACCTACCCCCAAAACCTGCTAGAACGTTGGGCGGATTGCAGCTAAAGCCTGGACATTTATCCTAAAAACTAATGAAAATTGCCATCGTTGGGTGTGGATTTGTTGCTGACTATTACGTGAAAACCCTGGCGGCTCATCCTGAGTTGGAGTTAATGGGGGTGTTCGATCGCGTTCCCGAACGTCTGACTCATTTCGCTCAATTTCACAAAGTGTCCGCCTACCGATCGCTAGAGGAACTACTCAATGACGATCGGGTGACGATCGTCCTGAATCTGACCAATCCCCGTAGCCATTACGAAGTCTCTAAAGCCTGCCTGGAAGCAGGTAAGCATGTGTATTCCGAAAAGCCATTATCAATGGACTTGGCAGAAGCAGAGGAGTTGGTCAACTTAGCGGAACAGAAAGGTCTATTAATATCCTCGGCTCCCTGTAGCTTGTTGGGTGAAACGGCGCAGACGATCTGGAAAGCCCTGCGGGAAAATCAAGTGGGTAAAGTCCGAGTGGTGTATGCCGAGATGGACGATGGTCTGGTGCATCAGATGGCGTACCAGAAATGGGTCAGTGAATCTGGCATTCCCTGGCCGTATAAAGATGAGTTTGAAGTGGGCTGTACGCTGGAACATGCTGGATACTATGTCACCTGGTTAGCTGCCTTTTTCGGACCTGCCGTGAGTGTGACGGCGTTTGCCTCCTGCCAAATCCCGGATAAGGTGAGCGATGTGGTACTTGATCCCCCTGATACTCCCGACTTTTCGGTGGCTTGCATCAAGTTTGCCTCTGGGGTGGTGGTTCGCCTCACCTGTAGCATCATTGCACCCCACGATCACACCCTGCGGATTATTGGAGATGATGGCATTCTCAGTACCAAAGATTGCTGGTATTACACCTCGCCCGTTTATATTCAACGGATGATGACGATTCGCCGCAAAACCTTAATGAACCCGTTAAAGGAGAAGTATCCGTTAGTCAGTGGTGGGGCAGCGTCTAAGTTCAAATATAAGGGTTCCCAGCAAATGGACTTTAGCCGAGGGGTTGCTGAAATGGCACAGGCGATTAAGGAACAGCGTCCCTGTCGGTTATCGGCTCGTTATTCCTACCATATTAATGAGATTGCTTTAGCGATTCATAACGCGATCGGCACAGGCACCGCTTGTAAGATTCACTCCACTTTTGAACCGATCGCTCCCTTACCCTGGGCAGTTTAATGATCTGTTGCAGAGCTTGAATCGACAGAAAGATTTGCCGTAAGGTGGAAACCGCAATCACCAGCACCGATCAACACTACAGTTATGCCAAAACCGATTCGTTGGGGAATTCTGGGAACGGGGTTTATTTCCGGGCAATTTGCTCAGGGCTTGCAGTTATTACCGGATGCGGAGTTGCGGGCGATCGGCTCTCGTACCCAAACGGCGGCGCAGGAGTTTGCCCGTTGCTTTAACGTGCCCAGAACCTATAGTCGCTATGAAGAATTAGTCAAAGACCCCGACATTGATGTGGTGTATGTGGGTACGCCCCATCATCGGCATCAAGCCGACTGCCTGATGTGTTTAGAAGCGGGGAAAGCAGTGGTCTGCGAAAAACCGTTTATGTTGAATGCTCAGGAAGCGCGGGAGGTGATTGAACTAGCCCGAGCCAAACAACTGTTTTGCATGGAAGCGATGTGGATGCGGTTTATGCCGTTGATTCAACAGGTGCAAACGCTGATTAATAGTGGTGAAATTGGCACAACTCGCTTGTTAACCGCCGATTTTGGCACCGCAATGGCGTATGACCCCAAGAGTCGCTTTTTCAATCTGGAATTAGGCGGTGGGGCATTACTCGATCGCGGCGTGTATCTGTTATCCCTGGCGATTCGGTTATTTGGTACTCCTGAGAGTGTGGTCAGCCAAGCCACGATCGGCGAAACCGGAGTGGACGAACAATCGGCGATCGTCCTGAAATTTCCGCAGGGGCAATTAGCGACTTTATCCTGTAGTTTGCGTTCCTACAGTACGAATGAAGCGGTGATTGTGGGCGATCGGGGCAAGATTGTGATTCATGAACCGTTTTACCGTCCACATCGCATTTCGGTGATGCAGTCGCCGGAACCAGTGGCATTAACTACAGGCATGGTGCATTTCAAACCGGGCTTGAAACAAAAGCTAAAACAGCATCCCCTGGTACAGCGATTTAAGGGACTATTAATGCCACTAGTGCGTAAATCGACCACGATCGTGGAACCGATCGCGGGAAATGGGTTTGGGTATGAAGCGGCGGAAGTCATGCGTTGCCTGAGAAACGGCGAACTGGAAAGCCCACTGATGCCGTTGGATGAAACCCTGCGAATTATGGAGACAATGGACTTGATCCGGAGTCAGTGGAAGTTGAAGTATCCGCAGGAAGAGTAGAGGGCAGAGGATGGGGGAGATAGGGAGATAGAGAGGATGGGGAAATAGGGAAGATGGGGAGGTTTTGCAAGCGGGACTAACGCAATCGGGGTGAAGGATTGAGTCGATCGACCTTGTTGCTGTGGCAAGGATGTTGACTCGAATCTTTCACCCCGATTGTTCAAACGGCGATCGGGATCCCGATCTCTGAGCGACTTAAGCTGTGACTTCTTCAGGAGCCGGTTCTTCCGCGATCGCCTCTGAAGTTTCTTCAGTCGCTTCGGTTGCGACTTCTTCGGCTTTGGGTGGTTGTGGTTTAGCCGGTTTCGGACCACGCATTAAAGCGGGATTGATGGCTTGGGGTTTTTCATCTTCATCCCGACCTTTGCCTTTCCCGCGACCTTTGCCTTTGCCACCTTTGTCCCGCCCCCGAGCCGGACGTTCACGTCGTTCCTCAGCAGATGGCAAGCTAGAAGCTCCCTGACCCTCGGCTGATTCAGCCTTTGCCAGCCGTTCCGATTTCTTGATTGGACGCTCTACCATATTGATTCCCCGTTATCTACTTGTATGCTAGCTTGCGGTAGTGCCATCCAGAGGATTTCACCCCAAAAGGGTAGTGTACCCTAAAACCAGCAGGTTTCTGTTTAGGATTCCCATCCCAGATGCCGCCGCAGCGATCGCCGCATGATCTCCACAGGAGCGGGCTGTTGCAACCAGATGGTGAATGCTGCCGCTCCTTGCTGGACTAGCATTTCTAAGCCATCGATCGCGACGAGTTGCCGTTGACTGGCAATCTGTAAAAACTGGGTCGGGTTGGGGGTATAAATCAGGTCATAGGCGATTGCCTGGGCGGGTAACAGCGCAATCGCATCGGCAGCGAGGGGCGAATCGTTGACCTGGGGATACATGCCGATCGGAGTCGTATTTACCAATAGCGTCGTTTGAGGTAATAATTCCGGTAACTCCTGCCACAGATGGGTTTGGAGATTCACTGTCAGTGGGGCATGGTTCCAACTTTGCTGAAATTGATTCAATTTTTGCCGATCGCGTCCCACGACATGGATTTGCGGACAGCCTAACTGGGTACAGCCGACGACCACTGCCCGCGCAGCGCCACCATTGCCTAAAATCACCACCTCTGCCTGCGTCCAATCCTGCTCCAGGGCTTTTAGGGGAGCGATGAATCCCTCTACGTCTGTATTGGTACCGCGCCAGCCGGATTCAGTCTGCCAAACGGTGTTGACGGCTCCGACAGCTTGGGCGATCGGGGACACCGCCGTTAAGAAAGGGATGATCGCCTGTTTGTGGGGAATTGTCACACTGAAACCTTGCAGATCGATCGCGGCAAATCCCGTCATGGCTGAAGCCAGATCAGCGGGTTGGACGGGCAATGGTAAATAGACATAATCCACACCGAGGTCAGCGATCGCCGCATTATGCATGACCGGGGAGAGAGAATGCTCGATCGGATGACCAATCACGCCCAGAAGCTTAGTTTTACCAGTGATCACGGCAAGAACGGTGGGGAGAGGGGGAAGAAAGGGAGCAGGAGAGTTTACGAGATTGATTCGGTTTGGGGAGAGTCCGGGGGCTGTCTCTTATACACATCT